>NZ_CP118734.1:0-87500 GCF_032594935.1 Streptococcus sp. 29892 | reverse complement strand
CTCATACCGGCATTCTCACTTCTATGCGTTCCAGCACTCCTCACGGTATACCTTCTTCACACATAGAACGCTCTCCTACCATAACACCTAAGTGTTATCCACAGCTTCGGTAAATTGTTTTAGCCCCGGTACATTTTCGGCGCAGGGTCACTCGACTAGTGAGCTATTACGCACTCTTTGAATGAATAGCTGCTTCTAAGCTAACATCCTAGTTGTCTGTGCAACCCCACATCCTTTTCCACTTAACAATTATTTTGGGACCTTAGCTGGTGGTCTGGGCTGTTTCCCTTTCGACTACGGATCTTAGCACTCGCAGTCTGACTGCCGACCATAAATCTTTGGCATTCGGAGTTTATCTGAAATCAGTAAACCGAGATGGCCCCCTCATCCAAACAGTGCTCTACCTCCAAGATTCTTAATGTCGACGCTAGCCCTAAAGCTATTTCGGAGAGAACCAGCTATCTCCAAGTTCGTTTGGAATTTCTCCGCTACCCACAAGTCATCCAAGCACTTTTCAACGTGCCCTGGTTCGGTCCTCCAGTGCGTCTTACCGCACCTTCAACCTGCTCATGGGTAGGTCACATGGTTTCGGGTCTACGTCATGATACTAATGCGCCCTATTCAGACTCGGTTTCCCTACGGCTCCGTCTCTTCAACTTAACCTCGCATCATAACGTAACTCGCCGGTTCATTCTACAAAAGGCACGCTCTCACCCATTAACGGGCTCGAACTTGTTGTAGGCACACGGTTTCAGGTTCTATTTCACTCCCCTTCCGGGGTACTTTTCACCTTTCCCTCACGGTACTGGTTCACTATCGGTCACTAGAGAGTATTTAGGGTTGGGAGATGGTCCTCCCGGATTCCGACGAGATTTCGCGTGTCTCGCCGTACTCAGGATACTGCTAGGTATAAAGACTATTTCAAATACGAGGCTATTACTCTCTTTGGCCTACCTTCCCAGGTAGTTCTTCTATACTCTTTAAGTCCACATTGCAGTCCTACAACCCCGAAGAGTAAACTCTTCGGTTTGCCCTCCTGCCGTTTCGCTCGCCGCTACTAAGGCAATCGCTTTTGCTTTCTCTTCCTGCAGCTACTTAGATGTTTCAGTTCACTGCGTCTTCCTCTACACTACCTTAACAGTAGTGAGTGACAGGCATTACCTGCCGGGTTCCCCCATTCGGACACCCCTGGATCATTGCTTACTTACAGCTCCCCAAGGCATTTCGTCGTTAGTCACGTCCTTCATCGGCTTCTAGTGCCAAGGCATCCACCGTGCGCCCTTATTAACTTAACCTTATTAACCTAATTTTTTCAAAAATTAGAAAACTCATTAAATATTCACAGCGTTTTCGGTTTATTTTCTTGTTACTATTTCTTAATGTATCCTTGCAGATACATCAGGAATGTTTGATAGATATTCAATTTTCAATGGACAATTCCTTAACAACTTCCGTTGTTAATGGAGCCTAGCGGGATCGAACCGCTGACCTCCTGCGTGCAAAGCAGGCGCTCTCCCAGCTGAGCTAAGGCCCCACAAGACCTCTCAAAATTAAAGAAGATTAACGTACAGGTTCCGTTTCCTTAGAAAGGAGGTGATCCAGCCGCACCTTCCGATACGGCTACCTTGTTACGACTTCACCCCAATCATCTATCCCACCTTAGGCGGCTGGCTCCTAAAAGGTTACCTCACCGACTTCGGGTGTTACAAACTCTCGTGGTGTGACGGGCGGTGTGTACAAGGCCCGGGAACGTATTCACCGCGGCGTGCTGATCCGCGATTACTAGCGATTCCGACTTCATGTAGGCGAGTTGCAGCCTACAATCCGAACTGAGACTGGCTTTAAGAGATTAGCTTGTCGTCACCGACTTGCGACTCGTTGTACCAGCCATTGTAGCACGTGTGTAGCCCAGGTCATAAGGGGCATGATGATTTGACGTCATCCCCACCTTCCTCCGGTTTATTACCGGCAGTCTCGCTAGAGTGCCCAACTGAATGATGGCAACTAACAATAGGGGTTGCGCTCGTTGCGGGACTTAACCCAACATCTCACGACACGAGCTGACGACAACCATGCACCACCTGTCACCAGTGCTCCGAAGAGAAACCCTATCTCTAGGGCGGTCACTGGGATGTCAAGACCTGGTAAGGTTCTTCGCGTTGCTTCGAATTAAACCACATGCTCCACCGCTTGTGCGGGCCCCCGTCAATTCCTTTGAGTTTCAACCTTGCGGTCGTACTCCCCAGGCGGAGTGCTTAATGCGTTAGCTGCGGCACTGAGTCCCGGAAAGGACCCAACACCTAGCACTCATCGTTTACGGCGTGGACTACCAGGGTATCTAATCCTGTTCGCTCCCCACGCTTTCGAGCCTCAGCGTCAGTTACAGACCAGAGAGCCGCTTTCGCCACCGGTGTTCCTCCATATATCTACGCATTTCACCGCTACACATGGAATTCCACTCTCCCCTTCTGCACTCAAGTTTGACAGTTTCCAAAGCGTACTATGGTTAAGCCACAGCCTTTTACTTCAGACTTATCAAACCGCCTGCGCTCGCTTTACGCCCAATAAATCCGGACAACGCTCGGGACCTACGTATTACCGCGGCTGCTGGCACGTAGTTAGCCGTCCCTTTCTGGTAAGATACCGTCAAGTGAGAAACTTTCCACTCTTCTCACAGTTCTTCTCTTACAACAGAGCTTTACGATCCGAAAACCTTCTTCACTCACGCGGCGTTGCTCGGTCAGGGTTGCCCCCATTGCCGAAGATTCCCTACTGCTGCCTCCCGTAGGAGTCTGGGCCGTGTCTCAGTCCCAGTGTGGCCGATCACCCTCTCAGGTCGGCTATGTATCGAGGCCTTGGTGAGCCGTTACCCCACCAACTAGCTAATACAACGCAGGTCCATCTCATAGTGAAGCAGTTGCTCCTTTCAAGTATCTACCATGCGATAAATACTGTTATGCGGTATTAGCTATCGTTTCCAATAGTTATCCCCCGCTATGAGGCAGGTTACCTACGCGTTACTCACCCGTTCGCGACTCACTTATCTCGGTGGAGCAAGCTCCGGTGAAATAAGTGCGTTCCACTTGCATGTATTAGGCACGCCGCCAGCGTTCGTCCTGAGCCAGGATCAAACTCTCATTAAAAGTTTTGATTCAAACTCAAGCTATCACTAGCTTTCCGTTTTATTGTTTTTGTTCATTGACGATCTATCCTTAGATAAATCACCCTGCACGTTTGGTTCGTCTTCTTTAATTTTCAAAGGTCTTGTTCTTATCGCTCTTGCGCGACAACTATCTTAGTTTATCATTTCTTCAACTGCTTGTCAACACTTTTTTGAAACTTTTTTTATTTCTTTTTTTCAGTGTTGCGGCTCAGATTTGACAACTCAATTATTCTATCATCTTCATTTGACCTTGTCAACTACTTTTTGAAACTTTTTTCAAACGGTTAACAGGTTCTCTAAAAGACAACTCAATCATTCTATCATCTTCATTTCCTGTTGTCAACTCTTTTTGTAGATTTTTTGATGAAATAATGAAAACTGATAACCTAAAAAGATTATCAGTTGTTATCCTGTAAAGATAATAAGTATTTTTCTTCCCCCATAGCTCTGACTTTCAGACCTTCTGTCGCACATGTCACTAATTCTCTGGATAATTGCCCTACGATTTCTCGTTCTATTTTCGTAAGGTGTTTTACTGAGAATTGTTTACGAAGATGCTTGTAATCTCTTCCAAAACGGTCAAAGAAGTCTGTTTCTTCTAGTATTTTTTCAAATTTTTCTAAATTTACAAGCAACCCTAATTGAAAGGCAATCGGTGCAAATGTCTTATCAAATGGTTGTGTACAGATACTTCTGAATTCAATTGTGCCTCTTTTGGTCAATTCCTGGTAATGATACGAACGATGTGTTTTCAAATCGCTAGTAGTTGGAACAATTTCGTGTGACTGACCAGAGGTAGTCATAGCAGTTATTTTTTTCATTCTTAGAAAGTCTTCTACAGTGATAGGGGGGAAGTAATAACATTTTGCATCACGTTCAATATAGAAGATGGCCGTTTTTTTCTGAAACTCAAGGTAATCTGTTTCTGTATTGAAATCCTCTGGATATACCCCGACATTATCCTCTATCAAACCATGCATAGAGGATTCCCAAAAATAATCTCGACTTATTGTCCAATCTTCACGCTCGGCAAATTCAGAATTCGCAAAAAGGAAGGCCTTGACAGCTTCAATCTTATTAAATCCATTTATAACCCGTAGATAGTTTTCACGTGATACATCAAATTGAACCTGGTTGCCACAAATAAAACCCGCATAATCCACATAGGGATGCATATGAGGGTGATTTTCAGCCAATCTTAAATAAGCCATAAGCATCTTATAACGATCTGTAGCTACTGGTCTGTGGTCATTTAGTTTCCAATTTGGATTGATTCCCACTCCCTGCAATTCATGATGGTACAAGCCTAAAAAACGCTGAATTTGGTCAAAATATACTCCGAAACGCTTTTCTACATCCTGAATGTATCTTGCCTTTGCAAATGCAAACTCAAGTGTATTATAAGTTACTTCAAAGAGAATCAAATCACCTTCCATACCAACGATTTCTATCGGGCACCCATCCTCATCAAGCTTCTCTACATTAAACTCTTTTTTTCCGAAAGATAGACCATTAAATCTTTAGCAACTTTTATTGATGTCTGTTCTCCATTTTTATTGACAATTGGATATTCAAGTTCAATGCCAATAAATAATTCTGGATCATCCTTCATTTTGGAAAGATAGTGTTCTTTAAAGAAGTTAGTAATTTCAGCCATGTATCCTCCATTCGTTCTTTAAAGGGCTCTATAATTTCTGTAGTGGGTAAAACCACCATGGAGATTGTGGAGCCTTTTGGAGTGTAGAAAAAAGTCCCATATGACCTATAATGAAAAGCGACTAAACAACTCATTAGAAAGGGTTCATATGGAACAACTAAATCTTATCACAAATTTTCTCAGAATTAAAGACAAAAATATTACTATCTCTAATGAATATGACCTGGGAACTCACTTAGAACTCCACGGTCACTTGGATTACACAGCCCCTAAATGCCCAAAATGCAAGGGACAAATGGCAAAATACGACTTCCAGAAGGCCTCCAAAATTCCCTACCTAGAAACTGCTGGCTATCCCTTACTTATCCGCCTTAGAAAGCGTCGTTTCAAGTGCAAGGAATGTGGGAAAATAGCGGTCGCTGAAACTCCTCTTGTCAAGAAGAACCACCAAATCGCTGTCGCAGTTAACCAGAAGATCGCTCAATTACTCATCGAAAATCAAGCAATGACACATATCGCACACAGGCTATCCATCTCAACATCATCAGTTATTCGAAAACTAAATGAGTTCAAGTTTGAAACGGATTGGAACAAGCTTCCAGAAGTCATGTCCTGGGACGAGTATGCCTTCAAGAAGGGGAAGATGAGCTTTATCGCACAAGATTTCAACTCCCTGAATGTCATAACCATTCTGGACGGAAGAACTCAAGCAACCATTCGAAACCACTTTCTGCGCTATCCTAGAAAGGTTAGAAATCGGGTCAAAGTCATTACCATGGATATGTTTAGTCCCTACTACAAATTGGCTAGACAACTATTTCCAAACGCCAAGATTGTACTCGACCGCTTTCATATCGTGCAACACCTTAGTCGTGCTATGAACCGTGTCCGTATTCAAATTATGAACCAACTTGATAGAAAATCGCAGGAATACCGAGCCTTGAAACGCTACTGGAAATTGATACAACAGGATAGTCGTAAACTCAGCGATAAACGATTTTATCGCCCTATGTTTCGGATGCATTTAACCAACAAGGAAATTCTAGAAAAACTCCTATCCTACTCAGATGAGCTCCGACAGCACTATGAACTCTATCAATTTCTCTTGTTCCATTTCCAAGAGAAAAATTCAGATCATTTCTTCAGTCTCATCGAACAGGAAATAGCCTCTGTTAATCCTATTTTCCAGACGGTATTTAAGACATTTCTAAAGGATAAAGACAAGGTTTTAAACGCCATGGAATTGCCTTATTCCAATGCCAAACTGGAAGCTACCAACAATCTCATCAAAGTCATTAAGAGAAATGCCTTTGGTTTTAGGAACTTTGAAAACTTTAGAAAACGCATTTTGATTGCTTTGAACATAAAGAAAGAGAGAACGAATTTCGTCCTCTCTAGGTGTTAGCTTTTCATCTACCCACTACAGTTGACAAAGAGCCCTTTAAAGTATATCAAATTTTATGCAAAAATAAAACGCCTGCTTACGAAATTATTCTACATTAGAGTAATTTCGTAAACAAGCGTCCAATCAATATGATGAGTGTTACCGCTGGGATGAACCCAGCGGTAGACCAGAGCTAGACTAAGGATTTGAAACAAATCCCATCATCATAACACTCAACAAAATTGATGATCTTATACAAGTTCGATAATTGCCATTGGGGCAGCATCACCACGACGTGGTTCAGTTTTGAGGATACGAGTATATCCACCATTGCGTTCTGCATAACGAGGTGCAATCTCAGAGAACAATTTTTGAAGAGCTGTAGTAGCTGTGTACTTATCAGTTGCTTCATCATAGTTTTCAGATGCGATTTCGTTACGAACAAATGCAGCAGCTTGACGACGTGCGTGCAAGTCACCACGTTTACCAAGTGTGATCATTTTTTCAACTGTTTTACGGATTTCTTTAGCACGAGCTTCAGTTGTAACGATTGATTCGTTGATCAAAAGGTCAGTTGTCAAATCGCGCAACATTGCTTTACGTTGTGAGCTAGTGCGTCCTAGTTTACGGTATGCCATGATTTCCTCCTATATTATTTATCTTTCTTCAATCCTAGACCTAAGTCAGCCAATTTAACCTTGACTTCTTCAAGACTCTTACGACCAAGATTGCGCACTTTCATCATTTCTGGCTCAGTTTTTTCTGTCAAATCAAATACAGTATTGATGCCTGCACGTTTTAAACAGTTGTATGAGCGAACCGATAGGTCCAATTCCTCAATCGTACGATCAAGCATACGGTCGTCAGACGTTACTTCAGTTTCCTTCATTACTTCTGCAGATTTAGCAACTTCAGTCAAATCTGTAAATAGACCAAGGTGCTCCATCAAAATACGAGCTGAAAGACCTAAAGCATCTTCTGGAATAATTGTACCATTTGTATTGATTTCAAGTGTTAATTTGTCAAATCCATCATTGCTACCAACGCGAGCTGGTTCAACCTGATAGTTGACTTTTGTCACCGGCGTATAGATTGAATCCACCGCAAGTGTTCCCACTGGTGCATCATCTTTTTTATTACCTTCAGCTGGCACATAACCACGACCCGAATTAACAGTCAAGGTAGCTCTGAAGCTTGCGCCTTCAGCAATAGTGAAAAGATAATGATCTGGGTTAATAATTTCAATGTCACTGTCAGTAAGAATATCCCCTGCTGTTACTTCAGCTGGACCTACTACATCAAGTTCAATCGTCTTTTCGTCTTCGACATAAGATTTTACAGCAATGCCTTTGATGCTAAGAATAATTTGCATAACATCTTCACGGACACCTGGAACTGTGTCGAATTCGTGGAGTACGCCATCAATTTTAATTGATGTTACTGCAGCACCTGGAAGTGAAGCAAGAAGTACACGACGAAGAGAGTTACCAAGAGTTGTTCCATAACCACGTTCTAGCGGTTCGATGACAAATCTGCCGTAATCTTTTTTTTCATCAATTTTTGTTATTGTTGGTTTTTCAAACTCAATCATTTCTTACTCCCTCTTAAACGAAAAGCTGTGTATGGTATGTATGATTATACACGGCGACGTTTTGGAGGACGAGCACCATTGTGTGGTACAGGAGTCACATCACGAATTGCTGTTACTTCAAGACCAGCGGCAGCAAGAGCGCGGATAGCAGACTCACGACCTGAACCTGGGCCTTTAACGGTAACTTCAACTGTTTTAAGACCGTGTTCTTGTGCAGATTTAGCAGCAGCTTCTGAAGCCATTTGAGCCGCGAATGGTGTAGATTTACGAGAACCTTTGAAACCAAGAGCACCAGCTGATGACCAAGCAATAGCGTTACCATGCACATCAGTAATCATAACAATAGTGTTATTAAATGTTGCGTGAATATGTGCAATACCAGATTCGATATTCTTTTTCACACGACGTTTACGTGTTGGTTTAGCCAATTTTTCTACCTCCTATTTTATTTTTTCTTACCTGCGATCGCAACAGCTTTACCTTTACGAGTGCGGGCATTGTTTTTAGTGTTTTGTCCACGGACAGGAAGTCCACGACGGTGACGGATACCACGGTATGAACCGATTTCCATCAAACGTTTGATGTTCAAGTTAACTTCACGACGAAGGTCACCTTCAACTTTGATTGCATCAACTTCGCGACGAATAGCGTCTTCTTGATCCGGTGTCAAATCTTTTACGCGAACATCTTCTGAAATACCTGCTGCTGCAAGAATTTTCTTAGAAGTTGCGAGACCGATACCATAAACATAAGTCAATGAAATAACTACACGTTTGTCATTTGGAATGTCAACTCCAGCAATACGAGCCATGTTTTCTCCTTTCTATTTCTTAACCTTGACGTTGCTTGTGTTTAGGGTTTGCTGGGCAAATCACCATAACACGACCATTACGACGAATGACTTTGCAGTATTCGCAAATTGGTTTGACCGATGGTCTTACTTTCATGTCTAATCCCTCCAAGTATTTCGACTATTTAAAGCGGTATGTGATACGTCCACGTGTCAAGTCGTATGGACTAAGCTCAACAGTTACGCGGTCACCGACCAAAATACGAATGTAGTTCTTACGGATTTTACCAGAAACAGTTGCAAGGACTTGGTGTCCATTTTCCAACTCAACAGTAAACATAGCATTCGGCATTGTATCAACTACTTTGCCTTCAATTTCAATCACATCTTCTTTTGCCATGCAAAAGTAACCCCTCTCTAAATATCGATTTGATGCCCTCTGAACACAGAGGTAACAATTATAAGTCAGACTAGGCTATTTTATCACTTTTGGTGGAAAAATGCAAGCCAAATCTATTAAGTTTATTGCAATTTTGATAGCACAGTATCAATTGCTTGGAAAACAAGTTCGATGTCTTGGTCACCTTCAATATCATGCACCAATCCTTTGGCACGATAGTGTTCGATAATCGGTTGACCTTGTGCAATGTTTACTTCTAAACGGCGTTTAACAGATTCTGGCTTATCATCTTCACGTTGGTAGAAATCTTCCTCTTTGTAATCCCCAACTGGTGGATTGAATACCTTGTGGAAGGTTTCACCTGTTTCCTTATGAATGATGCGGCCACTTAGACGCTCAATCAATTTTGATGGATCAATATCAATGTTGATTACTCCTTGCAATTCAATACCCAAATCCGCCAAGTTTGCATCTAGTGCATGGGCTTGTTCGATAGTACGTGGGTAACCGTCCAACAAGAAACCTTTTTCTTTAATATCATCTTGAACCAAGCGCTCTTTGACAATGCCATTAGTAACTTCATCTGGTACTAAATCGCCCTTGTCAATATAAGACTTAGCCAAAACCCCCATCTCAGTCTGATTCGCCATCGCTGCGCGGAACATATCGCCAGTAGAAATATGAGCAACATTAAATTTCTCTACAATCTTAGCTGCCTGTGTCCCCTTACCAGCACCTGGTAAACCCATAATTAAAAGATTCATGACAAACTCCTTATTTTGTTTTCACATAAATTTGCCAACATTGACAAACTTATCTAAAAACAAAATAGAAGGTTGACGAGGTCAACCTATATTCTATTCTGTAATTTCCAAGAAACCTACATATTTTCTCTTTAGAAGGTAGCCTTCCAACTGCTTAATACCTTCGATACTTGTTGAAATCAAGATGATCAAACTTGTACCCAAGAAAGCAATATTCGAAGAAAGCCCAAAGAGATTTTGTGCAAGAATTGGTAGCAAGGCGATAAAGCTTAAGAATAGTGCGCCAATCGCAGCTAATCGCTTCAGCAATTTAGACAAGAATTGCTCTGTCCCATTTCCAGGCCGTACGCCGTGGATATAGGCAGCACTCTTTTGTAAACTTTCTGCAGTTTTTTCAGGATTAACCTGAACGAATGTATAGAAGAAAGTAAACAAGATAATCAAACTTGCGTAAACAATCATTCCTTTGACAGTTGAATAATCAAAGTATTCTTGAACTGCCATTAACCAACCTGCACTTCTATTCTGACTTGCAAAATATTGAATCAAAGAAGTTGGAACTGCAGTAATGGAACCTGCAAAGATAACGGGAATAACTCCTGCTGGATTCAATTTTAGGGGCAAGTAAGAACTAGAAGGCGCACCTTGAGCACGTTTTGTGTATTGAATTGGTAGTTTATACTCAGCTTGTTGTACAAATGTCGTAAAGTAAATCACAAAAAGTATCAAGACAATCAATGCTGCAACAAAAATCGCAGATTGTCCCAGACGACTCGATTCAATATTAACAAAACGGTCGATGTAAATCTCATAAAAAGTTCCTGGCAAGGATGAAATGATACCTGCAAAGATAATCATTGATGTCCCATTACCGTAGCCTTTTTCAGAAATTTGTTCTCCTAACCAAGTAACAATAACTGAACCAGTTGTTAAAATGGAACCAATTAACAAATAAGTTTGCCAGTTAAGTGGCATATTTGTTAATTTTGCACCTGATAGAGCATTGAAACCTGCTGTGATACCGATAGACTGAACAAACGCCAACACCAAAGAGATGTATCGAGTCGCTTGATTTAACTTCCGTCGACCAACTTCACCCTGTTTTCCCCATTCTACAAATTTGGGTAAGATATCCATTTGTAAGAGTTGAACAATGATAGAAGCTGTAATATATGGGCTAACCCCTAGCGCAAAGACCGAAAAATTTCGCATTGCATTACCAGAAACCAGACTCAACATGTTCAAAAATGGCACATTTGACAAGGCTTCAAGACTTTTTGCATTTACTCCTGGCACTGTAATATGAGTACCGATTCGGAAAACCAAAAGGATAAAAATGGTAAATAGAATTTTACTACGCACCAATTTTATTTTCAAGGCATCCTTTAAAAGTTTAAAAAACATAGGCTGTCACCTCTTAGATGACTTCTACTGAGCCACCTTTAGAAGTGATTGCTTCTTCAGCTGATTTAGAGAATTTAGCAGCCTTAACTGTCAATTTCTTCGTCAATTCGCCGTTACCAAGGATTTTGATACCTGATTTTTCAGCTTTAACAATACCAGCTTCGATAAGTACAACTGGTGTTACTTCAGCACCATCTTCAAAAGCGTTCAATTGATCAAGGTTAACGATTGCGTATTCTTTAGCGTTGATGTTTGTAAATCCACGTTTTGGAAGACGACGGAACAATGGAGTTTGTCCACCCTCAAAACCTGGACGAACACCGCCACCGCTACGAGCTTTTTGACCTTTTTGACCACGGCCAGAAGTTTTACCGTTACCTGATGATGTACCACGACCTACACGGTTGCGGACTTTACGAGAACCTGTAGCAGGTTGCAATTCATGAAGTTTCATTACTTATTTTCTCCTCTTTTATATGCTAGCGCCTGTGGAATACAAGAGTCTTTATCCACAAACTCGCTTATTTTATTAAATTGACTAGAAGTCGCAAAGAATTTTCTATGCGACTTAGCCATTTGTTATTTTACTTAACTTCTTCTACAGTTACCAAGTGAGAGATAGCGTTAACCATACCAAGGATAGCTGGGTTATCTTCTTTAACAACTGAAGAGTTCAATTTACCAAGTCCAAGTGCAACAACTGTTTTACGTTGTTCTGGTTTGCGACCGATTGGAGACTTAGTCAAAGTGATTTTAATTTGAGCCATGAGTATCTCCTTTCTTATGCTAAATCAGAAACTGAGATGCCACGAAGTGCAGCGACTTCTTCAGCACGTTTCAATTGTTTCAAACCTTCAACTGTTGCGCGAACGATGTTGATTGGTGTGTTTGAACCAAGTGACTTAGAAGTCACATCTGCGATACCTGCCAATTCGATTACGGCACGAGTTGCACCACCGGCAGCAACCCCAGAACCTTCTGAAGCAGGTTTCAACAATACACGAGCTCCTCCAAATTCTGAACGAACTTCGTGAGGAATTGTTGTACCAACCATTGGTACTTCAATCATGTTTTTCTTAGCAGATTCAACTGCTTTACGGATAGCTTCTGGTACTTCTTGAGCTTTACCAGTACCGAAACCTACGCGACCGTTACGGTCACCAACAACCACAAGAGCTGCGAAACGAAGACGACGTCCACCTTTAACAACTTTTGTAACACGGTTGATGGCTACTACGCGTTCTTCAATTTCAACTGCGTTATCTTTGAATGCCATTTCTTAGTGTCCTCCCTATTAGAATTTCAATCCGTTTTCACGAGCTGATTCAGCCAAAGCTTTCACACGTCCGTGATAGAGATATCCACCGCGGTCAAAGACCACTTCAGAAATACCTTTAGCTACCGCGCGTTCAGCAACGAGTTTACCTACAACAACAGCTTGTTCTGTCTTAGTACCTTTTGAAACTTCTTTATCAAGAGTAGAAGCGCTTGCGAGCGTTACACCCGCTACGTCATCAATCACTTGAGCGTAGATGCCTGTATTAGAACGGAAAATGTTCAAACGTGGGCGAGCAGCAGTTCCAGAGATTTTACCGCGAACGCGACGGTGGCGTTTTTGGCGGATTTTGTTTTTATCTGGTTTTGAAATCACAATATTCACCTCTTAATGTATGATTCTGTTTCTTGCGAAACAATTTGAGAAATAGTCAGCCAGGTGGCTCAGCCACCTCAGCAAGCTATTATTTACCTGTTTTACCTTCTTTACGGCGAACGAATTCACCAACGTAGCGGATACCTTTACCTTTGTACGGCTCAGGAGCGCGAAGGCTACGGATGTAAGCTGCTGTTTGACCAACAACTTCTTTGTTGATACCAGACACGATGATTTGTGTTGGTGTTGGAACTTCAAATGTGATACCTTCTGGTGCAACCACTTCATCTGGGTGTGATTTACCAACAGCAAGTGTCAATTTGTTACCAGCCAATTGAGCACGGTAACCGACACCACGCATTTCAAGTTCTTTTTTGAAGCCTTCAGAAACACCAACAACCATGTTGTTGAGGTTAGCACGGCTAGTACCGTGAATAGTCTTCATTTCTTTTGAATCGTTTGGACGGTGAAGAGTAACTTCTGTACCTTCCACACGGATTTCAATAGCAGTTGGGAATTCACGAGTCAATTCCCCTTTAGGTCCTTTTACAGTTACCAAGCCGTTGTTTTGAGCAAGCTCAACACCAGCAGGCAATGTAATTACTTTATTACCAATACGTGACATATTTTTAATTCTCCTGTTAAATTATCAGGCCGTCAAGCGACCAGTTTTCACGGGGGCTCATTTAAACACGGACAATAGCCCGTGTTCGATTGAGCAGGTTACATGATACTAAATAATCAGTAAGTCTGATTTGAACACGCACGAAGAACTGGTCCTCTCACGTTTATATCATGCTTTTAGGTTTCAATTTCTAAATGTGGCAAGGCAGAGCGACGCAAACCATACTTGAGTATGTCAAGACGCTCTAACACAGGCACATGACGAAATTGGAAGCTAAAAGATTACCAAACGTATGCGATAACCTCACCACCAACGTTCTTTTGACGAGCTTGTTTGTCAGTCAAAAGACCTTCTGATGTTGAGATGATTGCGATACCAAGTCCGTTAAGAACTTTTGGAATATCTTCACGTTTTGAGTAAACACGAAGACCTGGTTTTGAAACGCGTTTCAAGTTAGTGATAACTTTTTCACCGTTTGGTCCGTATTTCAAGAATACGCGGATGATGCCTTGTTTGTCATCTTCGATGAATTCTACGTTTTTTACAAAACCTTCGTTTTTAAGGATTGTAGCAATACCTTTTTTGATGTTTGATGCAGGAACTTCAAGCACTTCGTGTTTTGCTTGGTTAGCGTTACGAATACGTGTCAAAAAATCTGCAATTGGGTCAGTCATAACCATTTGTTGTTTCTCCTCTTACTAGCAGTTTGATTAAATCACTTGCTAGTTAATGATGTCCTTACGGACAAGTGATATGTGTATATAGAATAAGTTGCTAGTCCTATACAAGTCTAGGAAACACTTTGCAGGCAGCACTAGCGTACGGCAAGAAGTGCTGACGACGAATTGCAACGGAATAGCAAGTTATTCTTACCAAGAAGCTTTTGTTACGCCAGGAATTTGTCCAAGGTAAGCCAAGTCGCGGAAGCATACACGGCACAATTTGAATTTGCGGTAAACTGAGTGTGGACGTCCACATTTTTCACAGCGTGTGTAAGCTTGTGTAGAGAACTTAGCTGGGCGTTTGTTCTTAGCGATCATTGATTTTTTAGCCATTTATTCTCTCCCTCTTATTTTGCAAACGGCATACCAAGGCCAGTAAGCAATGCACGTGATTCTTCGTCAGTGTTAGCAGTTGTAACGATAACGATATCCATACCGCGAGTTTTATCAACATCGTCGAAGTTGATTTCTGGGAAGATCAATTGCTCTTTCACACCAAGTGTGTAGTTACCACGTCCGTCGAATGACTTAGTTGGTACACCGTGGAAGTCACGTACACGTGGAAGTGAAACTGTAACCAATTTGTCCAAGAACTCATACATACGTTCGCCACGAAGAGTTACTTTCGCACCGATCGCAACACCCTCACGAAGACGGAAGCCGGCGATTGATTTCTTAGCTTTAGTGATAAGTGGTTTTTGACCTGAGATCAAAGCCAATTCTTGAGCAGCTTTCTCAAGGTTTTTAGCGTTAGAAACAGCGTCACCAACACCCATGTTCAAAACGATCTTATCAACTTTTGGCACAGCCATAACTGAAGAATAGTTAAATTGTTCAGTCAAAGCAGGAACTACTTCATTAAGATATTTTTCTTTTAAACGATTTGCCATTATACTTCTCCTTTCCTTCGTGATTAATCAAGCACTTCGCCTGATTTTTTGTTGTAGCGAACTTTTTTGCCATCTACAAACTTGTAACCAACGCGTCCTGCAACACCATTTTTGTCAAGAACTTGAACGTTTGACACATGGATTGGAGCTTCTTTTTCAACGATAGCACCTTGAGGGTTTTCGCTGTTTGGTTTTTGGTGTTTCTTAACGATGTTAACACCTTCAACAATAACTTTGTTTACTTTTGGAAGTGCTGTTACGACAAGAGCTTCAACGCCTTTGTCTTTACCAGCGATTACGCGAACTTTATCGCCTTTTTTTACAAACATTTGATTTCTCCTATGATTTCTTACGCCCTAATGGGCACCCTGGTTAGTAATTTAACCAGGGGACTTAGTTTGTTTTCTAGTTTACTAAATCCGTCACAGACTTCGTTAGTTTGTTTTGATGTACCCAAGTACTATCTGCAACAAACTGCCTAGTCTGTGACAAATTTCCTAAAACTATCTGATTAAAGTACTTCTGGTGCCAATGAAACGATTTTCATGAAACCGCCATCACGCAATTCGCGTGCCACTGGGCCAAAGATACGAGTTCCGCGAGGGTTTTTATCTTCACGGATGATAACTGCAGCATTCTCATCGAATTTGATGTATGAACCATCAGCACGACGAGCACCTGTCTTAGTACGAACGATAACGGCTTTAACAACGTCACCTTTTTTAACCGCACCACCAGGAGTAGCTTGTTTTACTGAAGCAACGATGATGTCGCCGATGTTCGCGAATTTACGTCCTGAACCACCAAGAACTTTGATTGTCAAGATTTCACGTGCGCCACTGTTGTCAGCAACTTTCAAACGAGTTTCTGTTTGAATCATGTCAATTTTCTCCTTTCAGGTTGATTAAATGATAACTGCCTCTTCCACAACTTCTACAAGACGGAAACGTTTTGTAGCTGAAAGTGGGCGAGTTTCCATGATACGAACGATATCGCCTTCTTTAGCAACATTGTTTTCATCATGAGCTTTGTACTTTTTAGAGTAGTTAATACGTTTACCATAGACTGGGTGGTTACGTTTTGTTTCAACTACAACTGTGATTGTTTTGTCCATTTTGTCAGATACTACGCGTCCAACAAGAACTTTACGATTATTGCGTTCCATTGAAATTCTCCTTTCCCAATCTATTATTTAGTTTCAGATTGCACAGTTTTGATACGTGCAATTTGTTTCTTCACTTCGTTCAAACGAGCAGTTTGCTCAAGTTGACCAGCAGCAGCTTGGAAACGAAGTTCGAAGAGTTCTTTCTTCAATTCGTTTTCTTTCTTAGCAAGTTCTTCTTGAGAAAGGCCACGAAGTTCTTTTACAAAATCTTTAATTTCTTGAAGTTTCATGTCTTCTCCTTATTCTGCTTCACGTTTTACGAATTTAACTTTAACTGGCAATTTGTGACCAGCAAGGCGGAATGCTTCACGTGCGATTTCTTCAGAAACGCCAGCTACTTCAAACATAACCTTACCGCGTTTAACTGGAGCTACCCAACCTTCAGGAGCACCTTTACCAGAACCCATACGTACACCGATAGCTTTAGCAGTGTATGATTTGTGTGGGAAGATCTTAATCCAAACTTTACCACCACGTTTCATGTAACGCGTCATAGCGATACGGGCAGCTTCGATTTGGCGGTTTGTAATCCATGAGCTAGTAGTTGCTTGAAGACCGTATTGACCAAAGTCTACTTGTTTTCCACCTTTAGCTTCACCGCGCATTTTTCCACGGAATTCACGACGGTGTTTTACACGTTTAGGTACTAACATTTGTTATTTACCTCCTTTAGTGTTTTTACGAGCTGGAAGAACTTCACCACGGTAGATCCATACTTTAATACCAAGTTTACCGTAAGTTGTCAAAGCTTCTTCCCAAGCGTAGTCGATATCCGCACGAAGTGTATGAAGAGGAACAGTTCCTTCTGAGTAGCCTTCTGCACGGGCAATATCAGCACCGTTCAAACGACCAGAAACTTGTGTTTTGATACCTTTTGCACCAGCGCGCATTGCACGTTGGATAGCTTGTTTTTGAGCACGGCGGAATGCCACACGTTGCTCCAATTGACGAGCGATTGACTCACCAACAAGGTGTGCATCCAAATCAGGTTGTTTGATTTCGATGATGTTGATGTGTACTTGCTTACCAGTCAATTTGTTCAATTGAGCACGAAGTGCATCAACGTTGCTACCAGCTTTACCGATAACCATACCTGGTTTAGCAGTGTGGATAGAAACGATAACTTTGTTTACAGCACGTTCGATTTCGATTGTTGATGTTGACGCATCAGCCAATTCTTTTTTGATAAAGTTGCGGATTGCAAGATCTTCATGAAGGTAATCCGCGTATTCTTTTTCAGCATACCATTTAGCATCCCAATCACGGATGATGCCAACACGCATACCAATTGGATGTACTTTTTGACCCACGTTTTTACCTCCTTATTTCTCTGCCACAACTACAGTGATGTGAGCTGTGCGTTTGTTGATTGGTGAAGCAGAACCTTTCGCACGTGGACGGAAACGTTTCAACGTTGGTCCTTCGTTTGCGAATGCTTCGCTGACTACCAAGTTAGCTTTTTCCAAACCAAAGTTGTTTTCAGCGTTAGCGATTGCTGAGTTCAAAACTCCCTCGATAATGCCTGCAGCTTTGTTTGGTGTGAATTTCAAGATTGCGATTGCGTCTGCTACGCTTTTGCCACGGATGTTATCCAAGACAAGACGTGATTTACGAGGTGAAACACGTACTGTGCGAGCAGTTGCTTTAGCTGAAGTAATTTCTGCCATTGTGTTTTCCTCCTAAATTATTTACGACGAGTTTTCTTGTCGTCAGCAGCATGACCTTTGTAAGTACGAGTTGGTGCAAATTCACCAAGTTTGTGACCTACCATGTCTTCTTGAATGTATACAGGTACGTGTTTACGTCCATCGTAAACTGCGATTGTATAACCGATGAAACTTGGGAAGATCGTTGAACGACGTGACCAAGTTTTAATTACTTTTTTCTTTTCGTCGTTTGCTTGAGCTTCAACTTTTTTCATCAAATGCTCATCGACGAAAGGTCCTTTTTTAAGACTACGTCCCATTTTAGTGTTTTCTCCTTTAAAATATGTACCACAGCGGCTTGCCCGCTTTGCGGGCTACCGAGTTGGCGGATGATATAGAATGCTATGCAACTAAGAATAGATTATTTTTGGTTGCGACGACGAACGATAAGTTTGTCAGATTTAGCTTTCTTGTTACGAGTTTTCAAACCAAGAGCTGGTTTACCCCATGGTGTAGATGGTGCTTTACGACCAACTGGTGCTTTACCTTCACCACCACCGTGTGGGTGATCGTTAGGGTTCATTACAGAACCGCGAACTGTTGGACGGATACCTTTCCAACGGCTACGACCTGCTTTACCAAGGTTAACAAGGCCATGTTGTTCGTTACCTACAGTACCAACAGTAGCACGGCAAGTACCAAGGATCATCCGAACTTCACCTGATTGAAGGCGAACAAGAACGTATTTACCTTCTTGACCAAGAACCTGTGCAGATGCACCAGCAGCACGAACCAACTCACCACCGCGACCTGGTTTCAACTCGATGTTGTGAACAACAGTACCGACTGGGATGTTTGCAAGTGGAAGTGCGTTACCAACTTTGATATCTGCTTCTGGACCTGAAACGATGCGTTGACCAACTTCAAGACCTTTAGGTGCAATGATGTAAGCTTTAACACCGTCTGTGTAGTGTACAAGAGCGATGTTTGCTGAACGGTTTGGATCGTACTCGATAGTTTTAACGATTGCTTCAACGCCATCTTTGTTACGTTTGAAGTCTACCAAACGGTAGAAACGTTTGTGACCGCCACCTTGGTGACGAACAGTGATGCGACCGTTGTTGTTACGACCAGCTTTGCTCTTCAAAGCAACAAGCAAGCTTTTTTCTGGAGTGCTTGTTGTGATTTCAGCGAAGTCCAAAGAAGTCATGTTACGACGGCCATTTGTCGTTGGTTTATAAACTTTAATACCCACGTTAATTCCTCCTTTGATTATTCAGCGTCAGCTGTAGCGAACAATTCGATCGCTTTTGAATCAGCAGCCAATGTGATGATTGCTTTTTTCACTTTGTTTGTGCGACCTACATAACGACCTACTCGTTTTGTTTTAGGTTTCACGTTGATTGTGTTAACATTTGCAACTTTAACACCCTCGAATGCAGCTTCAACAGCTTGCTTGATCAAGAGTTTGTGTGCACGAGTGTCAACTTCAAATACATACTTGCCTGCTTCGAGTTGGCCCATTGAGCTTTCTGTGATGACAGGTTTTTTGATAACATCATACAAATTCATTATGCAAGAACCTCCTCAATTTTAGAGATAGCTGCTTGAGTTACAAGAAGTTTGTCTGCATTTGCGATGTCAAGTACGCTTGCAGTTGTTGCAGTTGCAACTTTAACTCCTGGGATGTTACGAGCAGAAAGAGCTGCGAATTCGTTGCCTTCTTCAAGAATAACAAGGACTTTAGAATCAATGCTCAATGCTGCAAGTACTTTTGCAAATTCAGCAGTTTTTGGAGCTGTGAATTCAAGTGAGTTAACAGCTACAAATTTGTTTTCAGCAACTTTTTCTGAGTAAACAGATTTAAGTGCCAAGCGACGAACTTTTTGTGGAAGTTTGTACGCGTATGAACGTGGAGTTGGTCCGAAGACGACGCCACCGCCACGCCATTGTGGTGAACGGATAGAACCTTGACGAGCACGTCCAGTTCCTTTTTGACGCCATGGTTTGCGTCCGCCACCTGAGACTGCTGAACGGTTTTTAACTGCGTGAGTACCTTGACGAAGGCTAGCACGTTGGCTGATGATCACATCAAATACAACTGCTTGGTTTGGCTCGATACCAAAAATCGCATCGTTAAGAACTACTTCACCAGCTTGTTTACCAGTTTGGTCAAATAATGTTACGTTTGCCATTTCGACTGATTTCCCCTTTCCTTATTATTTACCAGCTTTAACTGCTGACTTGATAGTGATAAGAGATTTCTTAGCACCTGGTACGTTACCTTTGATAAGGATAACGTTCTTTTCTGGAACAACTTGTACAACTTCAAGGTTTTGAATTGTTACACGGTTGCCGCCCATGCGACCTGCAAGGTTTTTACCTTTGAATACACGGTTAGGTGCAACAGGACCCATAGAACCTGGACGACGGTGGTAACGAGAACCGTGAGCCATAGGACCACGTGATTGACCATGGCGTTTGATAACACCTTGGAAACCTTTACCTTTAGATGTACCAGTTACATCAACAACATCACCAGCTGCGAAAGTTTCAACTGTAATTTCTTGTCCAACTTCCAAGCCTTCAATGTTTTTGAATTCACGAATGAAGCGCTTAGGAGCTGTGTTAGCTTTAGCTACATGGCCTTTGGCAGGTTTGTTGCTCAATACTTCGCGTTTGTCATCAAAACCAACTTGAACTGCTGCATAACCATCAGTTTCAACTGTTTTCACTTGAAGAACAACGTTTGGAGTTGCTTCGATGACAGTAACAGGGATAAATTCACCAGATTCAGTGAAGATTTGAGTCATTCCCACTTTTTTCCCTAAGATTCCTTTTGTCATGAGAAAAATATTCCTTTTCTTATTTTGTATTAAAAAGTTTTTAACGAGCGTTTTTCATGCTCAAACCAAGATACAAAGGGCGTCAAACTCAAAGTGAAAATAGGAAACTTGACGAAGAAACTTCTGTTTCTAGGAAAGTTTATCTTTTTCACACGGAGTTTAGCCCGTGTTCAATTATGAACACTTGCTTTTAGCCTACCTTGTTACTTGATTACAATTTGATTTCTACGTTTACACCACTTGGAAGATCCAATTTCATCAAAGCATCAACTGTTTTTTGAGTTGGGTTGATGATGTCGATCAAACGTTTGTGTGTACGCATTTCGAACTGCTCACGAGAATCTTTGTACTTGTGAGTCGCACGGATGATTGTGTAGAGGCTACGTTCAGTTGGAAGCGGAACTGGACCTGCTACTTGAGCACCTGTACGAGTTGCAGTTTCAACGATTTTTGCAGCTGCTGTATCAAGTGTACGGTGTTCGTACGCTTTCAAGCGGATGCGGATTTTTTTGTTTGCCATCTTTTTCTCCTTTTCGTCTATTTAAGATAATAGGCTAGCTCCACAAGAAAACCAACACGTGTTGCGTGGCAATGCAACCGAGCGTGTCGCAACCTCTTGCATCAAAGCTACAGCCGTAATTTTTACGGCACTAGAACATTCTATCAAATTATATTGTGCATTGCAAGAGTTTTTACTTAAAAATTTAAAAATCCCAAAACTTCTGTTTTGGGAGGCGGTTCGTATATTTTATCGCCATTATTCTTATAGCATTAGTAGAAAACAATCATCGAAAGTCCTTTAAATGTTCTTGTAAATCTCTAAGCATATTCTTACGACCATTGAAACTCTGACCACTAATTAGTTTTTCATAATTTTCCAATTGGTCCATGGACAAATTTTTCCGATAATCTCTCAAGGCACCTCTCAACAACAATAGCTCGTCATTGACTAAACCTGGCGATTGTATTACTTGTGATAGTTCATGTATGTCTTCATGAGGCATTCGGTCAAACTTGCGCTTTTTACTTTCCTGTCTGCGAACATAGTCCTTAATCCGATTTCTGAATTTAACCTTGAAATAACAATACAACTGGGCTCTTTCCCCAATCAACCATGGTTGATCCTCCAATAATTCAAACAAGGTTATCATGCCTTCCTGCTCCCAGTCATCTCTGTCCCACAGTTTGATATAAAACTCTTTACGAGCTTTGTTAACAATTCCTTTTACGCTATCATACATCTTTTCAAATTCCATCATCCTATCTCCTTTGTTTGATGGTTTAAGTTTATCGAAAAGAGCTAACTTTCTACAGGACATTTTTGTCTACTAACTTAGTAAATATGATTTATCAATTGTATTTTATTGTAAGTTGGCCATTATTAAATCCAATTCTTCTTTGATTTTAGTGTTATTTTTATGAGCTTCCATAAGAAAAAATCGTTAGAAATATCATTCTAACGACGGAGAGCAGATCAAAATATTCACCAGACCTTAATTCGTTCTTTGGTTTTCAAACTCATGATAAAAAGGTCCACCCGGACCTAGTTTTGCTCTCCTGTTTTCAAGCAAAAGATAAAAAGGTCCCCCGGACCTAGTTTTGCTCTCCTGTTTTCAAGCAAAAGATAAAAAGGTCCACTGGACCTAGTTTTGCCCTCCTGTTTTCAAGCAAAAGATAAAAAGGTCCACTGGACCTTAATTCGCTCTTTTATTTTCAAACTCATGATAAAAAGGTCCACCCGGACCTTTTTATTCCTCCATAAAGCTGTTGAAGACTTCTTCAATCATATCCCATTCTGCTGTTGCGTCTTCTGGGATTGGTTGGAGGTCGCCTTCTGTGCCGTTCTCATTTTCAATGTATGAGTAGGCTTGAATTTCAACTTCTCCGTTCTCATCTTCTTCTGCGCTTGCAGGGATTAAGAGGACGTAGTTTTTACCGAATTCTTCTTGACCGTCAATTGTCAATAAAATTTCAAAAAGTGTTTCGTTTCCTTGGTCGTCTACCAAAGTAATCAATTCACGTTCGTCGTGATTGTGGTCGTGTTCATGGTCATGATGATGTGCCATTCGTATCTCCTTTAAAATGTTCTATCTAAATAATTTTGTAAAATCAGCTGAGCTGCTAATTTATCGATAACTTTCTTGCGTTTTCCTCGGCTGATATCCGCTTGCTCAATTAGCATGCGCTCTGCTGCAACAGTTGTTAAACGTTCATCCTGATAATCAACTGGAAGTTTGTATTGTTCAAGCAATAAATTTCCATAGGCTTGACTCGCTTCGACACGAGGTCCGCTAGTATTATTCATGTTCTTAGGTAGGCCTACAACAAACTTATCAACCTTATATTGTTCAACCAACTCAGTTAAACGTTGAAAACCAAATTCACCCTTTTCTTCGTCAATCGGAATAATTTCCAAGCCTTGAGCTGTGAAACCTAAAGGGTCTGAAATGGCTACGCCAACAGTCTTTGAACCGACATCTAATCCCATTATTCTCATTAGAGGTCAATCCCATTTCCTTTCAGGTAGTAGCGCACCAATTCTTCGATGATTTCATCGCGTTCATGTTTACGAATTTGATTGCGGGCATCATTGTAGCGAGGAATATAAGCAGGGTCCCCACTTAATACATAGCCAATGATTTGGTTGATTGGATTATAGCCTTTTTCCTCCAATGAACGATAAACACTGGTCAAGGTTTGACTAATTTCTTGCTTATCTGTGTCATCCAGACGAAAGCGAACTGTTTCTTCTGTGAATCCCATACTTACACCTTCTTTCAATTTTTATTCATTTTCATTATATCATATTTCCAGAGCAAGCACAAAGAAAGTGTAAAAAGAACCCTGAAACAGAGTTCTTCCTCACTCTTATAAGGCTGCTCGCATACGAGCTTGAGCGTTCTCTACATTGCGAACCGCTCGTGGTAAGAAGGCGCGAATGTCATCTTCTTTATATCCAACCTGCAATCGCTTCTCATCAATCAGAATTGGACTTTTCAAAATACGTGGATTAGAAGTAATCAAGTCAATCACTTCATTGACACTCAAATCTTCGATATCAAAATCCAAACTCTTAGCATAGCGATTTTTTGACGATACAATACTTGCAATGCCGTTTTCCGTCTTGGTCAAGATATTTAAAATTTCTTCCTTGGTGATTGCCTCTTTAGCTAGGTTATGTTCGTTATAGGACAATTGATGGGCATTCAACCAGTTCTTTGCTTTCTTACAAGAAGTACAACTAGATACTGTATAAATTTTAATCATGTAGTCACTCCTTTGCTACATCTTAGTAAGCACATTATAGACTATTATACCACAAATTCCATCCGTCTGTAGACCTATTTTTAAAAAACTTTAAATTTTGGGGCGAATATTCGTTTTTTAATCAGAAAAAAGTCTGGATAACCCAAACTTTTTCGCTTTTATTCTTCTAATTCAATACCGCCATCCAAGTCCAAAATAACATCTTGAACCTCTTCGATTGCAACAGGAGCCTCTTCTGTAACGACTTCTGGTGCTTCCTCACCTTCAATCAAGCCGTAGTGAATACGGATTTTGCGGTCAATTTCGTCAAAGACTTCTGGATGTTCAACAAGATACTTCTTAGCATTCTCAGATCCTTGTCCGATTTTTTCGCCATTATATGAATACCATGCACCAGCTTTTTTGATAAAACCAAGATTGGTTCCAATCTCAATCAATTCACCTGTACGAGAAATTCCTTCACCGTACATGATTTCAACAACAGCTTCTTTAAATGGTGGAGCCACCTTGTTCTTCACGATTTTCACCTTGGTTTCCTTACCAACGTTTTGATCTTTTTGGTCACCAGTACCCTTGATTTGCGTATTTCCACGGACATCCATACGAACAGAAGCATAGAATTTGAGCGCACGTCCACCAGGCGTTGTTTCAGGGTTACCAAACATAACCCCTACTTTTTCACGCAATTGGTTAATGAAAATGGCTACTGTCTTGGTTTTGTTGATGGATGCACCGAGTTTGCGCATGGCCTGACTCATCATGCGAGCCTGCAAACCAACGTGGCTATCGCCGATATCTCCGTCGATTTCTGCACGAGGTACAAGAGCTGCAACAGAGTCCACAACAACCAAGTCAACCGCACCTGAGTCAATCAACTTACCAGCAATTTCAAGACCTTGTTCCCCTGAGTCCGGCTGTGACAGGAGCAACTCATCAATATTAACACCCAGTGCCGCCGCATAAGCTGGATCCAAGGCGTGTTCCGCATCGATAAAGGCAGCAATACCGCCATCTTTCTGAGCTTGAGCCACTGCGTGCAAAGCAACGGTTGTCTTACCTGAACTTTCAGGACCATAAATTTCCACAATACGCCCTTTAGGATAGCCGCCTGCACCTAAGGCGATATCGATAGACAGACTACCTGAGCTCATAACCTGAACTTTCTGTTCAGCACGCTCTCCCAAGCGCATCACCGCACCCTTACCAAAATCTTTTTCAATAGCTTTAAGGGCATCGTCGAGCGCCTTTTTACGCTCATCTCCAAATTTCTTTGTAATTTCTTCTAATTTTTTAGCAGGTTTTTTAGCCAATGCTGTTCTCCTCTTTTCTTAATCAAACTATTATAGCAAAATTCTTTTCTTTCACAAAGTGTTTCGTACAAAATCTAAGGCTTGCAAGCAAGCTAATTGGCGGATGTGTTGCCAGGAGTAGCCACCCAAGTCAACCTCTTTTTGGGAAATGCCAGAGGTGCTAGCCAAGGCTATATATACCTTTGCAAGAACGTTATCCTCTGTCGACTCAGACTTGATAAGTACCGACACAGCCAGTCCCAAATCAGCCTGTAGCTCCTCACGAATGCCATCAGCTTCTTCTGAGCACCTACCCGATTCTGTACCTAACTGACCGATGACTTGACCACCGCTAAAATAAGGTTGCCCAGTCAAAGCCAAACTGACTTCTGACTGTAAAAGTCCGCCTGTTCCCTGTTCGACGATGGCTATGCTTTTATTCTTTTCCACCAATCGCTCTGCTACTGTCTGTACTAGACTATTTTCCTCACCGTAAGCATAGAAATATTCTCTCAGTTTATCACGTTGTAAGATGTCTTCTTCCAACTGTTTCAGACGGAAATCGGCTTCTTCTTGACTGTTTGCCTTGGTGGACAAGCGCAAGGTCACTTCACCAACCTTGGCATAGGGGGCAAGAGTTGGGTCAGTTTGTTTGTCAATCAAATCAGCTAAAATCGTCACCAACTGACTTTCGCCAATACCAAAAAAGCGTAGAACACGAGAATAGAGTTGCTGACTTGACTGGTTAAGCAAAGGTTGTAAACTTTCTGTAAACATGGCTCTAAGTTCACTTGGAGGACCAGGTAAGACAACATAGGTCACTCCAGCTTGCTCGATCAAGCCTCCTACTGCCAAACCAGCTGGATTTTGCAAAGCCTGACTTCCCTCAACGATTTGTGCTTGGCGCTCATTGTTGGGCGTGCGGACACGACCTGGTCGGCTGGCAAAGAAGCGGTCTAATTTTGCCATGGCTTTTTCATCAAAGACCAATTTTCTACCTAAGAAGGCTGCCAAGGTCTGCTTAGTCAAGTCATCTTCTGTTGGCCCCAGTCCTCCACAGAGAATAACTAGCTCACTACGCTTGCTGGCTACCTCCAGTACAGACAAAAGACGCTTTTCATTATCGCCTACTGCTGTATGAAAATAGACGTCAATACCCAATTCAGCACATTTTTCAGATAGAAATTGCGCGTTGGTATTGACAATCTGACCGGTCAAAATTTCAGTGCCTACGGCGATGAGTTCTGCTTTCATAATCCTCCTTCTACTTTTGATAGCATGCAGTTACCTGCCTATCTATTAGTTCGTAATTGGGTGGTGGTTTTAGATATTTTTCCAGTCACACGTATTTTCATGGTCGTTAATGAGCCCGGCTGCTTGTAGGAAAGAATAGACACAGACAGGACCGACAAATTTAAAACCTCGTTTTTTCAAGTCCTTGGAAATAGCCTCGGAAAGGGAGGTTTTAGCAGGAACTTGACGGTAGTCACCAACCGAATTGACCTGTGGGCGACCTGCTAGCCAAGACCAGATATAATGGTCAAAACTGCCGCATTCTTCCTGTAACTTGAGAAAGGCTTGGGCATTGGCACGGGTCGCGTAGAGCTTAGCTTTGTGCCGAATAATAGCTGGATTGTCGAGCAGGGCATCCAGCTGCTGGTCAGTCATGCTAGCAACCGCATGATAGTCATAATCATGAAAGACAGCCTTGAAAGCCTGTCGCTTGTTGAGCACAATTTCCCAAGACAGACCTGCTTGATAGGTCTCCAAACAGAGCAATTCAAAGAGAGCCCGCTCCTCATGCAAAGGGCGCCCCCATTCTTGATCGTGATAGGCTATATAGAGGGGATTGTTGAGATTGACCCAAGAACAACGGTTCATATTTTTCCTTTCTAGCATTAACGAATGGCAGTCTGATAAGCATTATAGAGCGATCCTATCAAATCTAGACAAGCTTTATAAGCTTGAACGAGCTCTTCATTTTGAGACAGAAGCACATAAGCCTCTTGCTCCAATATCTGCCTCAGAGGTTCTACCTTACCCTCATAAGCCATATAATCAACTGTTTTTAGATAGGCTTGATAATTTTCCAGGATTGATACATAAGAACCACTCCTATCGCGTAGCTCCGCCTTTCTCACTTGTTCACGATAGTGTCTTTGTAAAAAATAAGCAAAATGTCCGCCAGAATGTTCATCTTTCTGCTTAATTTGCCGACCCGTGTATGTATCCCAATAACCGACATAATTCGGTATTAGAGAAGCAGTTAGACGACCAGAATAGGTATCGCCGAGATGATGGAGTGTCCCAAGGCGAACATAGTCCTGTTGATCCGCCATCAAGGCCTTATAGATGGTCGATATTTTTTCCGTGTCTTTCAAAGATGCTCGAGCTTCAAAAAAGTGGTAATTGGGGTCTATGCGTCCTATGATGACAACCTCTTCATGAGGCATATAGTGATAATCAATAGAAAATTCTTTCCCTGACAAAGGATAATTTGGTCTATGGCTAGTCCCAGCATGTATCAAATTTAAACTCATCACTATCCTCACTTCATCAGCATTTTAAGGGCTGATTTGATATAGTTCTCAGCGGTATCGGTCGTGCCGTCAAAGAATTTCTTGATTTTCTTGAGTTCGGCTGGTCGGTAACCGAGTGCTTCCATAGCTTCCATGGCTTCATCAAGTGCAACATTTTCACTAGTAGGTACTTCTTGTTGGACAGGTCCTGCCTCCTCACTCATGACAAACTTGCCTTCCAGGTCCAAAATCATCTGTTGCGCTGTTTTCTTGCCAATCTTTGGAAACTTGGTCAGATAAGTAATATTTTTCTGCTCAATAGCGCGTACCAGACCGTCATTGTCATCAACAGCAATAATGGCTAGAGCCGTTGTCGGACCAATTCCTGAAACAGAAATCAGACTGAGGAAAACAGACTTCTCAGCTTCTGTCTTAAAACCGTATAGCAAGTGAGCATCTTCACGAATAACTTGATGGGTATAGACCGTTACTTCTTGCTGGACCTGTCCAGAGTAAGCATATGGGTTAGCCACCTGCAAGAGGTAACCTACCCCATGCGTTTCTACTACAATATACTTTGCAGTGATTTTTGTTAACATTCCTTTGATATAGTCGTACATATACTTCCTTTATCGATGATAATTTATGTCTTTCCATTGTACCATAAAAAGCCTCGCTATTGATAGCGAAGCTAGGTTTCAATATCCGACGGATAGGTTGCCTACACAATGAACGAGCATCGGATAACAAAGATTGCCTGTTCTGTGATAGAGATAACCCAAGTAAATACCCGAACAAATCTGGGGAATCGTGTTGATAATTTCTGAACTATCCAGAGATTTAGCATGCCCTAAGCCAAAAATGAGACCTTGCAAGACAATAGCAAACCATGGATTTAAAACATTTTTCAGACTATCCTGTAAACATTTCCGATAAAAAAGTTCTTCAACAATTGGACCGATGATTCCCACTATCAGCAAAAAGATTGGAAGTGGGACGATTTGGCTTATCTTATTAACTGCTGTGACATTGTTTATACCTTCTGAGATATGGAATGATTTCATTAGCAAATATTGGAGAAAACTTCCTCCATACATGACCAAAAAGTCTGTAAGATAAAACAAAGGGAATTGGTAAAGCAGTTTCCAGCTCCACATTTTTCCAAAATCAGTCCAAAGGAGCTTTCTATAGTGGTATACGCCAAGTGCAAATAGCAAGACAAAACTAGCAAGCTGGTAATAAAGACTATAGGTTGGGGGCAACTCTAAATAACGGTGAAGCTTGAGTAGCAAATTAAGCACACCAAGAACAATAAATGCAATAAATAGTCTATCCTTTCGGACCATACGATGACCTCACTTTATAAAGATTTGGTCAACATGAATTCTTGGATAAGGAAACCGATGAGGAGAAAAACGATGAGGAAAGGAAGGAAGAGAGTGGCATTACCACCGACAAAGATACCTAGACCGAATAGGATTAGGAGAATCAGGTAATTTATCCAGACCCGCCTTTTCTTAGCCTTGACTTGTAAGCCAATCAGCTGGTCAAAAGAGAGGTGATAACGTTGGGCAATGCTGACTAGACTGGCACTATCAGGTAAAGTGCGACCTTTTTCCCAGTTTAAGACTGTTTGCCGTGACACTCCGATTGCTTTTGCCAAGGTTTCTTGCGATTCCTGTCGTTTTGTTCGCTCCATGTGAATAAGCTGTCCAAGATGAGTCATGTTTCCTCCTTTACTTTACAATCTGGCGGTAAAAATAGCTAGTCCAAATGCTTTTACAGGGGTGTTAAAATCCTTAATACTTCCCCAACTCACGTAAACTCGTGTGATTTTCCTGAATGCGTCTGAACATTTTTTCCATATCCGATTTGCTAAAATGCACCAAGACTGGTCGGCCGTGCGGGCAGTTATAAGGATTTTGACAATGGGATAATTGTCGCAACAAATCACGCGCCGAGTAATCATCTAAGGCATGATTGGCCTTAATCGAACGCTTGCAGGACATCATAATAGCCAACTCTGCCCGATACTGCTTGATGGACACCTGGTCTGTTAGAAGTAACATATCGCACATCTCGTAAATACCAGCCTCAATCTCCTCTTCCTTCATCCAGATAGGGTGCTCACGTAAGATGAATTGGTTGACACCATACTCTTCTAAGTTGACACCAACTTGACAGAGGGCATCCATTTTATACGCAAGATTGAGGGCATCATTTTGAGGGAATTCAAAAATATAAGGCACCAGCAACTGCTGGGCAGAGTTATCTACCTGACCAATTTTCTCACGGTAGTATTCGTATTTGACCCGCTCCTGTGCAGCATGTTGGTCGATGATATACAGTCCTGTTTTTCCTTGTGCAAAGAGATAGGTGCCATGCATTTGACCAAAATATTCCAATTCTGGGAAGGTGGAGGTTTCTTCCTGGTCTAGCTTATCTGCCACCTTAGCAAGTTCCTTACTAGTTAGATTTGGGTGGTCAAGGTCATCAGTAATTTCTGTCTGCCGTTGGGCAAATTTGATAGTGACAGACTTGTCAACTTGACTTGTCATCTCTATCAGGTTCTTGTCTTCCTCCAAAGGCTTGATGTCTTCGGACACCACTTCTGGCTTGAGGAAGAAATCTTGTTTGACAGTATCATAGTAGAGCTTGCTTTCCTTGAGTGGCAAGGTGACCTGCTCTGCTTTGACCTTGGTACGCGTACTAGACTGGGCCAGATTTTCAAGGGCGTCAGGAATTAAATCCTGCTCCTTGAGGGCCTTGATAATAGCTTCACGGATCAGGCTCATCAGTTCCTTTTCCTTGGAAATGCGGACTTCTTGCTTGGTCGGGTGAACATTGACATCAGCAAGATAGGGATCAATCTCGATAGAAATCACCGCCAATGGAAAACGCCCCACCATGAGCTTACTACCGTAACCTTCCAAAATGGCACGGTTGAGCAAGAAATTCTTGATGTAGCGACCATTGATGAAAATGGAAATGTAGTTGCGATTGGCACGGGTCAATTCTGGCAGGGAAACATAGCCAGAAACCTGAAAATCCAAGTCCTCAGCCTCAATCTCGACCATTTTTTTAGCAGAAGCAATGCCGTAAATACCCGAAATGGCTTGACGGAGCTTGCCCGTTCCTGCTGTCCGCATCAATTCCCGCCCTTCATTGACCAGGGTAAAGGCGATTTCAGGATGGGCCAGGCTCAGCCTGTTGATGATGTCAGCAATATGCGATAGTTCAGCCTGCTGACTGCGAACATACTTAAGACGGGCAGGGGTATTGTAAAACAAATCCGAAACGGTTATCTGGGTGCCGACTGGGCGACTGATTGGCTCCTCTGACTCAATCACTCCACCCTTAGAAACCAGACGCAAGCCGTGGGCATGGTTGGCTGTAGCCGTTTCAATCACCATTTGACTGACAGAGGCGATGGAGGGCAGGGCTTCACCACGGAAACCCAAGGTCCGAATGCGGAACAGGTCCGCCTGATTTTTGATCTTACTGGTGGCATGACGACGCAAAGCCAAGGCTACTTGGTCAGGGGCAATACCTTCGCCGTTATCTGTAATTTGAATGGATTTTAGGCCAGCTTCCTCGATACGAATTTCTATCTGGCTGGCCCCCGCATCAATCGAGTTCTCCACCAACTCCTTAACCACACTGGCAGGTCGCTCAATCACCTCACCTGCTGCAATCTGGTTGGCTAAAATTTCTGGTAATTCGATAATTTGTGACATGATATTCCCTACATTCCTTTAGACATTCTTTTCCCGTTTACTTATTCCTCCATTATACCACACATCCCTTCGTTTCTAAGTCCATGAAAAAATGACTGCCTGGGCAATCATTCATTCTTTTGATAGACAGTAAAGTAATCGGTCGTTTTGACAGGTTTATACTGCAGCTCTAAATTTGCTTTTACATCATCTAAGAGTGGGATGTTCTTATTAACAATCACCAGACTTGCCTCATTTTTATTGAGGTCATATAGCAAGCTATTTTGATTACCAGTCGTAGTCAGATAAGGCTCCGCTGAGATAATGGTGGCGGATGACAGACGCTGGCTATCCAGATAGATACTAGCGCTATTATCCCAAACGTAAATCTTATCCGTCTTAGTCGTTTCTTGCCCAACATAACTAGCAATGCTTGCACGATCCGTGACCAAATCCCCCTCTACAAAATAAGTATAGGCTGGTTGTGCGACCATTCCAAAAGCCATGACAAGAGGCAGGAAAAAGTGACGACTGAGATAGCCTCTTTCCTCCACTTCTGAGCCAGCTCCCAAATGAAGAACAGTCAGTACAAAACCATAAGGCAATAGACTAAGCAGTTGGCTATAATGACCATTTTGGGTTCCAATAATAAACACCAGCTGAGCTATAAAAACGAGCAGGATTAGAACCTTGATATGAGTATGCAGACCTTGACCGAAGGAAGATACGGTCTGGATAAATCCCTTGAAAAAACCAGATAGCAATAAGAATCCAGCTACAACTGCCAGTGTCACATACAAACCAGCATATTGGAAATCCAAGCCTAAATTGTAAAGAAAAGTCTGCTGGATAGCTGTTCCTAGAATCTGTGCTTCAAAGGCATAGTAGCCAACTAGATACAAGACCAAAAGAAGACCAAATATACTTGCCAATAATTGATAGAACCCTCGAGCCATTTGCCGTTGTTGCGTGTTAAAAACAAACAATATGAAACCAGCTAGCAACCATAATAAGAGGCTCTTTGGATAAATCAGAAAGGCCAAGGCTGCCTCAATTCCATACAGGATAAAGGCCTCATCGCCCACAGCATTTGCAAAATAGCGGACTAGGAACCAAATACCTGCCAAAACAAAGGGAAGCGCAAAGATTTCTGCATATAAGCCACCAAATCCTAAAGAAGCAATAAAAATATAAAACCAATGACTTGAACTGGTCGCCAACCGTTCCGACTGACTAAAATAGACCATGATTTTATAGAAATAAACTCCTGCGATAAACAGCGCAATCATTTGGAGAAAACCAAATACAATAAATCCTCCATCAATATGACCTAACCAGGCTAGTAAGTAATAAAAAACACCGTTTGTTGCGAAGAAATCTCCGTAGGGATTCTGACCAGCCATCATAGCCATTCCGGCATACAAATGCTGGGTCTGCTCATTTGTAGCTAAAAAGGTTAGAAAAGGATTGGCTACGCTCACAAGGCTCAGTACTAAACTCCAAACGAGAGCCGGCCAAATCTTTGTTTTGGGCATCCTGGCCTTAAAATCTTCACTCAGCTGATAACCCTGTGAACGCCTTGCTCTTCGACGGCGCCGAGGTTGATGAGATACTTCACGAGCAACTGCATCTAATTCTGTCATGTTCTCCTCCTTGAATGTACTTTTTTTATTATATCAAAAAGCACTCCCAATGTCATTTCCTATCGGGAGTTCTGGAAATTTTCGCAAATTGCTCTAATTGTCGAAAGGTATGGCGTTTGTTCTCTTGGAATTCTTTTAAAAATGCTACTTTTTCTGCATGTGTCATACCTATTTATTCGAAAATGCTACTCATTTTTTAAAAATCTGACGTACTTCTGAGATAAAGTAAAGGGAACCTGTAATAATCAACATCCCCTGGCCATCCGACTGCCAGTCTTCTATAAATTGCTGGTAATTTTCAACATATTCTCGACCTTGACGATTTTCCTCCGACAAGGCACCATCATAGGCAAAGCTGGTTAATACAAGGGGAGTATGCGGTAACTTTTCTTCCAATAATCCAAGCATTTCTTGAAAATCCTTGCGTCGAAGGGCAGAAAAGAGAATAGTGACAGGTTCGTCTTGCTCCTGAATAAAGTCAATCAAGCGTTCGATAGCAGGAACATTATGAGCACCGTCCAAATAGATTTTTGGCTTTTGAACGACCAATTCCAAACGACCAGCCCAGCTGGTTTGAGCAAGGGCATTTTTGATGACCTGAGGAAAAATCGCTTGTTGAATTCTTGCCATATAAAGCAAAAAAGTTTGCAAGGCAACGGCCGCATTTTCTTCTTGGTGCTGACCAGCCAAGCCTAGAACCAATTCTGACAGTTCCAAGTCCGCATTGCTGAACTGTCCTGCTTTATAGGTGAATTCCTGACCAAATTGGTAGACAGAGGCTTGATTGTAAAGGGCAATTTGGCGACAGATAACTGTGGTTTCTGGACAAAGCGGTCCTAGGACGACAGGCACGTTTTGCTTGATAATCCCTGCTTTCTGCTCTGCTATTTCCCTTAAAGTCGAGCCTAGTAAATCCTGATGGTCCATGCCGATAGAGGTAATCACGCTTAGGGCTGGTGCCACGACATTGGTCGTATCCAAAAGTCCGCCGATACCTACCTCTACTAGCGCCAAATCAGGCTGTTGGTCCTTGAAATAGAGGAACATAATGAGTACCATGACCTCAAAATAGCGGAAAGGCTCATAGCGTGCGGCAACTTCCTGCTCCAAGTCGTAGACTTTCTGTAAATAGCGCTGAAAATCATGGTCTGAAATGGGTTGGCTGTCAATACAAATCCTGTCGTGTACACTCACCATGTGGGGAGATACAAAACTACCGACACGCAAGCCATGGGCCTGAAATAGCTGACGCAAAAAAGCAATGGTCGACCCCTTACCGTTGGTTCCAGCCACATGAATGAGTGAAAGTTCTCGGTGTGGCTTGCCCAATAAATCAAGGGCGTGGGTTATTTTCTCTAGTTTGTAACGAAACTCTTGGCCCTGCTTACAGTTTAGCCAGGTTTCCAGTTTATGGAAATTTTTCATGCATTAAGTATAACAAAAAACCAACAATTACGTTGGTTTTTACTGAAAATAATATTAACCTTTCCACCACCAGCCCCAGTCTGCCCCAAAAATAGTCAATACCTTAATAAAATTCATAATTTAGAATCTCCTTTCACTTTATACATCTATAATACAGAAAGGAGAATAATTTCAACAGGACAAAAATGTCACATTATTTTTTAGCTATTCCATTGTATTCTTCTACCCAAGCCTTCTCCAACTTCGCCACCAAATGATTATCCCCAATAAGTTTCGCAAACATAACAGCTTCTTGATACAACTGTTGAGCGGCTTGTTTGTCATCATTAACATATAGCTCATACTTCCACTTTAGCAGATTCAAAATAGGTTTCTTCTGAAAGTCATGAGTTTGAACCATTAACTGGTCCAAAGTAGCAAAAATAGGGGGAATGTAGTCAAAACTCTGCTTGCTTCCAAGGACCCCGATTGCGGCCAGCATTACATCTCGCAAAATAAAAAGTTCATTTGAATCGATAACCTCCATCTGTGTTGGAAAATGTCGGGTAATATCTAAAAAGTGTTGAAAACTTTGCGAGTGTACATCCTCATCCTGCAAGTGTTCTAAGTACAACCGAATAATCAATAAATCATTGACTGTGAACTTATCCTTACGATGAACCTGTTCAAAATAATCATCTAAGATCTCTTTGCCAAAATGAACTGATTTTGTTTCATAAATATCAACAAAAGACTGAAATGCATCAATAGCCACTTGTTCTTCCTCTGGCAAGTCATCGTAATAATTATCATAAATTTCTTCCATCAATTGATTGCGCTTATCCATCAATTCTTCATTTTCATAAGTCGGTGTGCGAAGAACTTCAAACTTAAGCTTCAAATACCTATTTGGGAGTTTCACATAGTCAGGCATAAGTTCATAAAGACTCATACCTAAGCGATTTGCAATATATTGAATCTTTGACAAAGTTGGCTTGGAAGTGCCTGCTTCGATACGGGTTAATTGGCGTACGGAGAGCTCAAGTTCGTCATCGCAAAACTGTTCACGTGTCAGACTAGCAGTTTCTCGCAACTGACGCACGCGCTGCCCAAATCCTTTATCGTTCATAACTCACCTCGCTATTTTTATTTCACATCCCTAGTGTATCAAAATTAGCTATAGATGACTAATTGAATATTTTCATGACTTGCAATAGTTTTAAACTATATCTATACTTCAAACTTTTTCTTAATATCCACCAAATGTTCAATCTTCCAATTTTTATCCAAACCATCAATTTGCAGGTTGATACTATGTATCCCTGCGTTGACAGCCGTTTCTACATCGAGCATACGATCCCCGATATAGTAGGTATTTTCTTTGTCCAGTCCGTATTTTTCGATGAGAAATAGCAGAGCTTCTGGACTTGGTTTGCGGGCAAAACCAGAATCGCTGGTCAAGATTTCTGTGAAATGGTGGCGGATACCCAGATCCTCCAAAACCTGAAAAGCATTGTCACTCTTGTGTGTATAAACGAAATTTTGAATTCCTTTCTCTGCTGTCCAGTCCAGAATTTCACGCGCACCAGCCATCAAGGGAATCTGCGTATTTTTCTCCTTCAAGGAAGTCGCACGCACACGATTAAGTTCATCGCTATCTAGACCGTACTTGTCCGCATCACGCACCAATAAATCTTTAACAGAATAGCGCAGTATAAATTGTTTGACTTCCTCACGGTCAAAAGGTAGTTTGTATTGTTCATAGGTTTCTTGAATTCCAGCCAATATCGCCTCATAAGAATCCAAGAGCGTTCCATCCAAATCCCAAATAAATGTCGGTTTCATCTTATCTCCATTTGTAGTCTAGACCAAACTCGAAATGCAATCGTAGCTTTCTCATCTGCTCTGCCATTATTTTTCCGTATAGGGATAGCCCAAGTGCTCGTAGGCCTTAGCTGTCGCAACCCGCCCTGTCCGTGTCCGCATGAGGAAGCCCTGCTGAATCAGGTAAGGTTCGTACATGTCCTCCACCGTCTCACGCTCCTCGGCAATATTGACCGACAGAGTGTTGAGGCCGACAGGACCGCCGCCGTACATCTCAATCATGGTGCGGAGAATCTTCTGGTCCACGTAGTCCAGCCCCTCGCGGTCCACATCCAGCATAGTCAAGGCCCTGTCCGTAATGGTGTCATCAATCAGCCCGTCGCCCATAATCTGTGCGAAATCCCGCACCCGCTTGAGCAGACGGTTGGCGATACGTGGGGTTCCACGAGAACGACGAGCTAGCTCGATAGCGGCTTCATGGGTAATCTCCATATCAAAGATATCCGCCGTCCGCTCAACAATCTCCGTCAAATCAGCCAGTTCATAATACTCCATATGACCGGTGATACCAAAACGGGCCCGCAGAGGATTGGACAACATACCCGCACGAGTGGTCGCTCCAATCAGGGTAAAAGGTGGTAACTCCAAATGCACAGAGCGACTGGCCTCCCCAGACCCAATCATGATGTCGATGTAGAAGTCTTCCATTGCAGAATAGAGAATCTCCTCAACCGCCATAGGCATACGGTGGATTTCATCAATAAAGAGGACGTCGCCAGGCTCCAAGTCATTGAGAAGGGCCACCAAGTCACCTGCTTTTTCAATAACAGGACCACTGGTCTGCTTGATATTAACGCCCAGTTCATTGGCGATGACAAAGGCCATAGTGGTCTTCCCCAGACCCGGAGGGCCAAACAGAAGGGTATGGTCCAAGGCTTCATCACGGAGCTTGGCTGCCTCGATAAAGATTTTGAGCTGGTCCTTGACCTTGTCCTGACCGATGTATTCATTTAATTTCTGGGGACGCAGGGTACGTTCTACGTACTCCTCATCCTGCATTTGTTCCATATCTAAAATTCTAGTCATGAAACCATTATAGCACAAAATGAAAATACCAGACTCAGTGAGTCCAGTATTTCCAGGAGATTATATGATACCTAGCTCTTGTCGCTTGCGACTTAGAGCTAGGGACACCTTTAGGTGAAAAGGAAATCCGCTATTTCTAGCTTGGATAAAGTATAACTCGTCAAACTTAAGGGAAACTAAAACAGGATTTATGCTTATTTCTTTTCAATAATCCGTAAAAATCGTTTTAGATAGTGCGAATCTAACTCATTGTACTGACTACCTTCTGTTGAACTTTCTTTGGGAATTTTCAGATTCATCAACTGCCGATCAAACTCCTCCAACTCAATATAGGTATCGTCAGGTACCAAGTTCTGATTAACAGCTGGTTGCATAAACACAATCTTTTTTCCATCCAGTTGAATTTGATAGCTGAATTCCCCTTGCCTTTCAGACCTGTTCACTGTCACTAGCTTGGTCCCAAAGCCTGTCCAGACAGACTTGACATCGCTGTAAAGATATTCCTTGGACGGAGCCAGCAGATTGATGTCGATAATCTGGTCTTTGGTCACGGCTGTTGTGGTAGAAATGAGCAGAGCGGTCAATAGGATACAAGAACCTGCCAGACCCAAGCCATATTTCCAAGATAATTTCACCAGCCTCGCCAGTTTGCCCAAAAGAAAAGCAAGAAAAGCCATGATAAACAATATAGCAATCTTGCCCAGACCAGTCGAATACTCATAGAAGAGCCAATCGCTTGGTAGGAAAAATCTTTCAGTCAACCAGCCGACAAGGACAAAGTAGGCAATCCCACCTACGAGGGAGATGAGACCAATCGGAATCCACCAGGCCTGACTGCGATTCTTCTGGCGGACCTTGTCCCGATGTTTCCACCAGGTTACGAGGTAGTCTCGCCAGAGAAGCGTTATCCAAGCGGTTGCCAATAGGGACACCACTGCTAATAGGAAAAGATTTTCCTGACGACCCTCTTGGATTCGGATAAACAGCCAGAGGATTGGACCTGATAACGACAAGGTCTGCAAGAGAGTCATCCAAATACTTGGCAACAAGGCATCTTCTAAATCTTGTTTGAAGTCTTGGAACTCACCACTTTCCACAAAAGCAATGGATTCCTGTGCTTCTTCCAACCAATCCTCTTCCTTGCCCAAATCCCTGACCAGCTGGTCCAATAAATCAACCTTGTCTCTCAATTCTTCTGCTTGCTGGTTGATTCCCCGCTTTTTCTCACGCAAGGCTGACTGCAAGTCCTCCTCTGGCAAGGATAGGAGGTCCGTAATCTCTGCTAGGGAAAACTCAAAATAGCGGAGCAACTTAATCAAGCGAAGCTGACGTACATTTTCCTCTGAATAATTACGGTAATCGTTGAGCGGATTTCTCGCCACTTCAATCAAGCCCTTTTCTTCATACAGCCGTATCGCCTTAGTTGACAAGCCTGTCAACTTCTCCACATCTTTGACCTGCATAAACAACCTCCATCTGTTTTGATAGTCCTAGCATACACTATTCCCCTAGGGATGAGTCAAGGATTTTTTGATTTTTTATACAAAAACAGTCAGCTAATTCTTGCTGACTGTTTTCTGGAGATTATATGATACCTAGCTCTTGTCGCTTGCGACTTAGAGCTAGGGACACCTTTAGGTGAAAAGGAAATCCGCTATTTCTAGCTTGGATAAAGTATAACTCGTCAAACTTAAGGAAAACTAAAAAATTCTCTGGAAAATCCAAAGAATTTTGATTTTTTTATAACCCAAGTCGTTCAAAAATGTCATCAACCCGCTTCGCATAGTAGTCTGGGTTGAAGAGTTCATCGATTTCTTCCTGGCTGAGTTTAGCTGTCACGCGCTCATCTGCTTCGAGAAGGGGCTTGAAGTCCACTTGATTATCCCATGACTGCGCAGTTTTTGGTTGCACCAAATCATAGGCTTCCTCACGGGTCATACCTTTTTCAATCAATTTGAGCATAACACGCTGACTGTAAATCAAGCCAAAAGTCGACTCCATATTGCGTTTCATATTCTCAGGGAAGACCGTCAAATTCTTAACAATATTGCCAAAACGATTGAGCATATAGTTGATGAGAATGGTCGTATCCGGCGTGATAATCCGCTCTGCTGACGAGTGGGAAATATCGCGTTCGTGCCAGAGAGCCACATTCTCAAAAGCCGTCACCAAGTGACCACGCACCACACGAGCCAGACCGGTCATGTTTTCAGAGCCGATAGGGTTGCGTTTATGGGGCATAGCAGAGCTGCCTTTTTGGCCTTTGGCGAAATACTCTTCGACTTCGCGTTGTTCAGATTTTTGTAGCCCACGGATCTCTGTCGCCATACGCTCGATAGACGTTGCAATCAGGGCTAGGGCTGAGAAATATTCTGCGTGGAGGTCACGAGGAAGGACCTGGGTCGAAATTTCCTGCGGACGAATGCCCAATTTGCCACAAACATACTCTTCCACAAATGGAGGGATGTTGGCAAAGTTACCAACCGCACCTGAAATTTTACCAGCCTCAACACCCTTGGCTGCCACATCAAAACGCTCCATGTTGCGTTTCATTTCGCTATACCAAGTCGCCAATTTAAGACCGAAGGTCGTTGGCTCCGCATGAACACCGTGGGTCCGACCCATCATGATGGTATATTTGTGCTCACGCGCCTTGTCGGCGATGATATCGGTGAAGTTTTCAAGGTCACGACGGATGATATCGTTGGCCTGCTTGTAGAGGTAGCCGTAAGCCGTATCCACCACATCGGTCGAAGTCAAACCATAGTGAACCCACTTGCGTTCCTCACCAAGACTTTCCGAAACCGCACGCGTGAAAGCCACCACATCGTGACGGGTTTCCTCTTCAATCTCTAAAATGCGGTCGATGTCAAAAGTCGCCTTCTCACGAATCAAGGCCACATCTTCTTTGGGAATCTCACCCAACTCAGCCCAAGCCTCATCTGCGAGGATTTCCACCTCCAACCAAGCCTTGTACTTGTTCTCTTCACTCCAAATAGCCGCCATCTCAGGGCGGGAATAACGTGATAACATATGTACTCCTACTCCATATAAATATAATTTTTTATTTTTGAAATAATTTATCAGCTCTAAATTTTAAACAATAGTGATTTTTCTGTGTGAATATTTTCTAATCTATCAAAATAGTATAAATTAAAAATCTTATACTTCTTATTCCTTTTGACATCTATATACTCACTTTTTATTTTCAAAGTAACATGACCATTTGGAGGTAACTCTGAAATCGTTTGGCTTTCTTCATTTCTTATTTCAAGTATTTCTATTGGGTAAATTAACTCATCATGTTCAATGTACCAATGCTTTGCAAAATCATCATTTGTATTATTATTCCAAAGATTAACCTGATTTAAGTCGAAATTTACCTCAATAATTCCATCTTTCTCAAAATCAGACTCCAAAAATACATTGGAAATATCAGTATGTCCACTTAAATTGTAAAGATTGTATTCCTTTTCTTCTTCAAACTGAATGCTCTCGCTTTTTATTCTCAAAATAACATGACCATTTGAAGGCAACTCTGAAATCGTTTGTCTTACTTCATCTCTTATTTCAAGTATCTCTATGGGGTATTCACCATTATTATTGATGAACCATTTGGATTTTAGAATCTTATATTCGTTCATGAAATCAACTTGTTCTGAATTAAAATCAACTCTAGCAGTTGCTTCTGGAAAAGCTATCTCATAAATATTTTTAAGTTTAACAAGTATTTTACCATTTATAAGTCTTTTAACGTATAAATTATTGAGATACTGATAAACTAGTATTAACGCACAATCAATAAAATGAAAAAATTCGCCCATATTATCTATATTTACATACTCATCACATTCTCCTGAGTGTGCTAAACTATTTCTCTTATCTACTAAACTATCTATATATCCTTCAAAACCATTTGGATTCTCTCCTTTTTTTGAATATTTTGATATAGAACCTGTCTCCAAATTTTCGATGCATCGTTGCATTCTGGGAAATGAGTTACTCATCTTAAGAAGTTCCTCACTTGACGCTTCCGGATATAATCTTTTTATCAAATCAATTAAATTATTAAACCACAGATTATTACTTGCAAAATAATAATCTTTTTTTATAGATAATTCCCAATTTGCAATAGATTTAATATACTCTTCCTTGACATATTGTGTTGAATTAAGAATCGTCTTATAAAATACAGCTGTAAAATTATTATCAAAAATTATCTCATTCTTTTCTTCTAGATGATCAAAAAGAATACCTTTTGATTCATTTTCCCAAATGGTATATAGAGTAATAATAAAATTTTTCTGTAATGTTTCCTTCATAAAATTCTTCTGTTCAACTACATCAATAATATCCTTGAATTTGTTGATATTTTTATAAAAATTATCACTCAGAATAAAACTATTCATTTTCCAATAGTTTCCTTTTAAAAATATCTACTCTAGATTTTACATTTGAAATTGCAGTATACTTTCCATTAAAGTCACTTTTATTTTCTTTAATGATAGAAAATTTACTTTCTTCAAACATTAAATCAGTTAAACTTTCTAGTCGATCCAGTTCATTTGCAACAAAAAGCATTGTACTATCATAAACCATATTCTCTGCTTTGCTTTTACTTAGGCTTGACCTAAAAGCTTTTTTACCAAATAATCTTTTTACAGTTGTTATCACTGCAATAAAAAATCCCTCCAATTCAGCAATATCACTCTCTGTCCAATCTTTTGACGCTTCCATATACAAATCTAAAAGTTTTGATGTTGAAATAGGAGTAATATCCCCATTTATAGCGCTATAATATGCAAAGAAACGCACTACTTTCTCTGAATATTCTAACCTATTATTATACTCATCTTTTTTAGCAGGCGACCAAAGTTCTTTAAAAATATTATTTTCAGCTAAACGATTTATTAAGTCATTAAATTTACCAGTATACAATGCATTTCTGACTTCTTGCTTATTTAATGCCAACCCACCAGTATTTAATCTTTCAAACACCAACCTCCTCATATTTTCTTTTTCAAATTCATTTTTTGTTGATTCACTTAATAATATTGTTGCAGAAATATATCTTCTTGTTATCATATCTTGAATCTTTGCTGGTAGATTTGAAAAGTTCATCCCTTCATACTCAGGAAAAAATTCTAAAGATTCCAATGCAAATTCATCGTCTAAAAATGAAATAATTGTTGAAATCCTTTGTTTTCCGTCCATAATTTCATACTTACCATAATCATATTCGAATAAAAAAATTGGGGGAATTGGAATATTAATTATAAAACTCTCAATCAGCTTCGATTTTTTTGAGTTTTGCCAAACTATGTTCCTTTGATAATAAGGATCTAAATCGTAGCTTTGAAAAATTTCTTTTACATTATTTAGCGGATACCTTGCTTGCTCTGTAACAATTCGAAAATCAACTTTTTCAGTGACCGGTGAATTCAAAATATTTTTTATTTTATCCTTAGTTAAAAGTTCAGATATGCGTCGACTCATATTTACACCACCATAATATTTAATAATTTTAAGTGAATTTTCACCATCTTACACACTATCACAACCCTCCCCCAACACCGTCACGTGTCCCATTTTGCGATTGTGCTTTGCTTCTAGTTTACCATAAAAGTGGGGATGGGCGGTAGGGTTTTCTTGAAGAAAGATTTGGACTGCTTCCATATCTTGTCCGAGGACGTTAATCATGACAGCTGGAGAGAGCAGGCGGATAGGGGGGAGAGGCTCCCCTAGAATGCCTCGGATATGGGTGTCAAACTGTGAAAAATCACAGGCTTCGATAGAGTAATGTCCTGAGTTGTGCGGGCGAGGAGCGATTTCATTGACCAGAATATCCTGACCTGCCACAAACATTTCAACGCAAAGGGTGCCTGCCAAATGGAGTCTGTCTGCAATTTGCAGGGCCATGGTTTTGGCTTTTTCAGCAAGTTGATCTGAAATACGTGCAGGCACGATGGTTTTGTAAAGAATATTATTGCGGTGGATATTTTCCTGCACAGGAAAGGCGGTGTAGTCGGAGCCATTGCCAGACACAAGGACGGAGATTTCCAGGTCAAAATTCACAAACTCTTCCAAAACACACTCGGCAGAGTTAGCTAACTGACTAGCCTCTACCAAGTCCGCCTCTTCTCGAATAACCTTCTGACCATGTCCATCATAACCCCCAGTGGCTGTCTTTAAGACGTAGTTTTTGCTGAGGTCCAGTCCTTCTAGGTCTAGGCTAGAAGTGATGACTTTATAGGGGGCGACTTGCACGCCAGCTTTTTTTGCCAAAAAATCCTTCTCAAAAATGCGGTTCTGGGAAATGCGGAGGAGATCTGTCCCCTGAGGGAGCTGACCGTCCTTGATGACCGCGTCCAGTCCGTCGGCATCGACATTTTCAAACTCGTAGGTCAGGACATGGCACCGCTCCGCCAGCTGTTTGAGGGCCGCCACATCGTGATAGGGAGCGACGATAACCTCGCTCACCTTGGAGGCTGGGCAGTCCGCCGCAGGATCCAGCGTGATTACCTTGTTCCCCATGTAAATAGCCGAAATAGCCATCATCTGACCCAGCTGACCGCCGCCGATGATTCCGATTGTCTTAGATGAGGTCATCTGTCATCGCCTCCGCAATTTTTTCCTGTTCCTTGGCAAATTCTGCCAGCTGAGCTGCAATGGTTTGGTCTTCAATGGAGAGAATGCGGAGAGCTGTCAGGGCTGCGTTGGTTGCACCTGCTTCACCAATCGCCATAGTCGCAACAGGCACACCACCCGGCATTTGCACGATAGAATAGAGGGAATCCACACCGCTGAGGGCACGAGATTGGACAGGGACACCGATGACAGGCAGGGTGGTCTTAGCTGCTACCATACCTGGCAAATGAGCCGCACCGCCCGCTCCTGCGATGATGACCTTGATGCCACGGCCACGCGCTTCCTCGGCGTGACGGAACATGAGGTCTGGTGTGCGGTGGGCAGAGACCACTTTCTTTTCATAGGCTACGCCAAATTTGTCCAGCACATCGGCTGCTTTTTTCATGGTTTTCCAGTCGGAACTAGAGCCCATGATGATGGAAATGATTGGTTTCATGATGTTACCTCGTTTATATCTTCTGCATCTACTACCTGATAGCCTCTTTCTTTCAAGGCTTGGGCAAATAAACCGCTACCTGCAACTTTTTGTCCTGAAAAGGTACCGTCGTAAACCTGCTTGACACCACAGGACGGACTTCTAGATTGTAGAATGGCCATTTCTATCTCTTGTCCTTCTAGTCTTTCAAGCGTTCTAGCAATGCCTTGTTGAAATGCTTTGTCATAAGATGTTCCGCTCACATCTCGTACACTTCCGTCCACAATTTCGACTGGCTCTCTTGGAGTGGGAAGGCCGCCTGCAACCTCTGGACAAACCGATAGAACTTGCTTATCCGATACAGCATCAACAACTGCTTGATTGTAATTATTTCCGCCGTTGTACTTGCAATTTTCTCCAAGCAAGCAGGCACTGACTAAGACACAGGTTTGCTTATTTTCCAATTGCTTTTCCTCCAATATCCGTCCGATAAAAGAAGCCTGACGTATCTTGATTTTTCAGCTCCGAGTAAATTTTTTCCTGGGCTTCTTGGACGGTGTCTGCTGTGGTGACCAACATATAGACCCGACCGCCGTTTGAGAGCAGTGCTCTGCTATTTTCCGCAAAACGAGCCCCAGCATAGTAGGTTGTGATGTCTCCTTCAGTCTTCGCTGGCAACTCTACGCCTTTTTCGTAGTCCAGTGGGTAGCCGTTTGAAGCCACGACCACACCGAGGGTTACGCCACTATCCAGCCAAGTCAGCTGGGTCGGGCGTATGTGGAGGATATCGTCGATATTCTGAGCAAAGTCAGAGGTCAGGCGAGGCAGGATAATCTGGGTTTCTGGGTCACCAAATCGAGCGTTGAACTCGATAACCTTGGGACCTTGGTCGGTCAGAATCAAACCAGCATAGAGCACGCCCATATAAGACCGCCCCTCCGCAATCATGCCGTCCAGAATAGGCTTGACAATGGTGTCAACCGCTGTATCTACCACGCTTTGAGGCAGGTGGGGAACAGGAGCGTAAGCCCCCATACCGCCTGTGTTGGGACCTTGGTCGCCGTCAAAGGCACGCTTGTGGTCCTGGGCTGTCGGCAGGATATAGAACTGGTCGCCGTTGACTAGAGCAAAGAGGGAAAACTCCTCGCCCGCCAAGAACTCCTCGATGACCACGCGGGCACCCGAGTCGCCGAACTTGTTGTCCAAGAGCATCTCCCGTGCCGCATCGATCGCCTGCTCGACGGTTTCTGCCACGACTACGCCCTTGCCCAGTGCCAAGCCGTCCGCCTTGACCACGATTGGAGCCCCCTGCTCTTCGATGTAGGCTTTGGCTTCTTCGAAGTTGGAAAATGTGCCAAAGGCTGCTGTTGGAATGCCGTATTTGACCATGATTTGTTTGGCAAAGTCTTTTGACCACTCCAGCTCCGCGGCGAGACGACTCGGGCCAAAAGCTTTTAGCCCAGCCTGTTCAAAATCATCAACGATACCTGCTGCCAAAGCATCATCTGGACCAACAAAAGTCCAAGCAATATCATTTTCCTTGGCAAAGTTGATGAGAGCGGAATGTTCGGAAATTCCGATGTTGACCAACTCGATACCGTCCAAGGTCATTCCGTCATTACCAGGAGCAACAAAGACCTGCTCTACCTGATCAGACTCTAACAATTTCTTTGCAATAGCATGTTCACGACCACCAGACCCAACGACCAAAAGTTTCATTTTTCACACCTCAAAAACGGATTTTCTATAAACAGTATAGCAAAAATAGACGGTTTTTGATAGAAAGAACAAGGAAACGTTCGGGAATGGAAAAAGCTCACACAAGGTGAGCAAATTTGATTATCTAAACAAATCATATAAGTAACCTTGTTTTAGCATGTCGAGATTGAAGACATGGGTTATATGACCAAATGCTTCTGCTAAAGGAAGATGGGCAGTCTTCCATCCCTGACCATCCGTTACCCAAACAAAATTCACATCATCTACCGATTTTGTTACAAATTGGCTTAATTCTGTAAATTCTCCAGCTACAGCCTTTAACTTACTACCGCCTCCACCATAATAATTCGTTTCAATTAACCATACTTTATGTTTATCTTTTGAAAATACAGCAACATCAAATCGGCGTTCCGACTTATCAACAGGGACCTCAATCCCCCAATTATCCTTTATAAATGGAGCTGTTGCTTGTGCCTTAAACTCCAATCCATATTCTTTACAGACATGTGCTACTGTTCGCTCTAAAATCCCCTCCATGGTAGTTCCGCTTCTATTCTTACGAGCATTACTGTCAAGTCCCGCCTCTACTCCATAAACGTAGTCCACTAGAGAGCGATTGGCTTTCTTTTGCAAAAAATCTAATAATCCTGTTGCTTCTACAAAGTTAGTATAATCTACAATTCTATCCTCATCAATTTTTGCAAAATCTAAGTTATCAAAACTCATATTATCATCGGCATCAATTGATAAAATATCCAGTGTTTTATCACGACTTGCAATCAAACTTGGTATAGCTTTTAATAAATTTGGTTGTTTATTAAAAAGTTGCAACGCTTCGTTGTATATATCATCTTTACCAATTAAATAATTCAAAGTATTTAATTCTAACTCATATTTTTTTGTTTCTCGTGCAACCTTAGACCAATTGACATAGTAATCTGGCGTTCGATTAGTAACTGATAAAGTACTTAAAAATATTTTTAAGCGTTCTTCAGAAGATAAATTTATATAAGCTTGCAAATTCATTAGTCCATCTCCATTTCTAATAACTCTTTAATATTTTTATTCCGAATATCATGGAGATTGTACAATCTTGGTATTCTTTCAAATGCCTCCTCTAAATTAGATTTAGACCTTTGCCAACCTTCACCATCTGTTATCCAAACAAAATGAACATTCGAAATTTCAGTAAGTTTTTCTGCTAAATTTTCATATGAACGTGTGGTTTCATTTGGTTTTGACCCTGATTTAGAATAGAAATTTACTTCCGTTAAATACAATTGACCATTTGCGTGAATTGCAAAATCGAATTTCTTATGATTTTTACCATTATTCGTTATGGCACTTAAATCAATATGAAATAGTGATTCAATTTGCTTAGTACTTATTTGTTTATAGTAGTCCGTTTTTTCTTTTAGTCCTGCATTCCAAAGTTCTCTTTCAACCAAAGCTTCCATTATCTTACCCATTCTATTTTTACGACCATTTGAATCTAACCCGACTTCTACACCGTAAACATAGTCCTGTAAGTTTTTAACTAGATGTGATTGCAGTAGTTCAAAAACACCTGTATTCTCTAGCAAATCTGCATAATTCTCTATGGTATAGTTAGGAGAATAAAAATCAAAATCGTAGCTTATTATAGCATCGTCCCCATACTCGCGAATAGGTAAAGCAATTGGTTTACGATTTTTTCCTCGGCCTTTAGATTCCAAACGTATAGCCAAAAGAATTGGTATGATAGTTAACACATCTGGATACTTTTCACATATTGCGATAAAATCTTCTCGAATTTGTTTACTCCCTACCAACGTATTCAAGATATTCAAATTAGTTCTCAAATACAGGTCGTTCATATTATTAAAAACCTTTGTAAAGTCAACATAGTATTTCCAATCAGCAACCGTATCTGTAAAAGTTTCAAACCAACTATGAAAAGTTCTTCTTGCCATCTTCCTTATCCAATCTAGTTCTCGCGATTTTTAAATAATCCCGTTCAGCATCAATCCCAATAAATTTTCTTCCTAAACGTTTAGCAACCACTCCTGTCGTCCCGCTTCCTACAAATGGATCAAGTATGTAATCTCCTTCTTGAGTTGAAGCTAAAATAATACGTTCTAAAAGATATTCTGGTTTTTGAGTCGGATGCTTGCCTGCCCATTTTTCAGATTTTTTTGTTAGTCCTCCAACCCAAACATCTTTCATTTGTTTGCCATCATTGAGTTCTTTCATAAGTTCGTAATTATAATAATGACGAGCTTTTTTATCATCTTTTCGAGCCCATAAAATAGTTTCCGTTGAATGAGTAAAGTAACGACAGGAAAGATTTGGTGCAGGATTTGTCTTCTGCCAAGTAATATTATTTAGTATTTTAAAACCTTCTTGTTCTAAGGCCATCCCCACTGAATAAATATTGTGAAAGCTCCCTGAAATCCAAATGGTCCCATTTGGTTTCAACACATTTTTGGCTAAGCGAATCCATTTCCTATTAAATTCATGTTTTTCTTCTAAAGAATTAACCTTATCCCAATCCCCCTTATCTACGGAAACAACTTGACCTCCAGAGTTAGAAATTCCCCCATTACTTAAAAAATATGGAGGATCTGCAAAAATCATATCCATGCTCTCTGGTTTCATTTTATTCAAAAATTCAAATGTATCTGCGTGTACCAAAATAGCTTTATTTTTATGATAGTATGGTTTGTTCATTAAGACCCCTCCATACTTATATTCGTTATTCGCCATAATTTCTTACAATAATTTCTTGAATTTTTCCACGACTGGAATTACTTGCTCCATTCGTTCTCGATACATCTACTCGGGAAATATTAAAACCAGCGTACAATTCTTCAACTACTGGGCTTGAAGAATTAGAAAGCATTACATTAACTCCTCTTCGGTCTAAATCTATGAAAGTATCTCTTAATCGACGCTGATCCTCATCCGAAAAACCTTCATGCGTATAGGAAGTAAAAGAGCTAGTAGCCGTTATAGGAACATATGGAGGATCAAAATATACAAAATCTCCTGCAACAGCTTCTTCAACTGCCGTAACAAAATCACCTTGCATAATTAAAATATTGTTATCATTTAAGTATCTTGATACACTAAGAATAAGTTCCGAGTCTACTATCTTTGGATTTTTGTACCTACCGTAAGGAACATTAAACTGATTTTTAGAGTTCACCCTATATAGACCATTAAAATCTACTCGTAGCATATACAGTATGCGTGCTGCTCGCTCTACATCGGACATAGTTTCTATTCTACCATCTCTGTCAACCGAACGAACATTCAAATAATATTCCTTGGAATTGTTCTCTTGATGGATATGTAATAAATCAAGCAATGCTTCTGGATTATCCCGTATCTGTAAATAAGTATTTATCAATTCCTCATTAAAATCGTTTATTACGGCATTTTCGGGAGCTAAATCAAAGAATAGTGCTCCTCCCCCAACAAACGGTTCAAAATATCTATTGTATTCTAATGGCAAGTGTTCATGTAGCTGCGTTAATAACTTCCGCTTCCCACCTGTCCATTTCGTAAAAGGTTTTAAAATCATAGAACTATTATACCAAAAACCACCCCAACTTCTCCAGCTGGGGTGTCTTTCTTGCATCAAATTTCTCAATGTCTAAAATGTCTTACTCCTGTAAAGACCATGGTCAAGCCGTACTTGTTAGCCATGTCAATGGAGTCTTGGTCGCGAACAGAGCCACCTGGCTGGATAATAGCCTTGATGCCTGCCGCTGCGATTTCTTCCACATTATCAGCAAATGGGAAAAAGGCATCCGATGCCAATACGGCTCCATCCAAACGCTCCTTGGCTTGCTCGATAGCGATGCGGACGGAAGCCACACGGTTTGTTTGCCCCGGCCCCACGCCCAAGGTCATCTTGTCATTAGTGATGATGATGCCGTTGGACTTGACATACTTAGAGGACTTCCAGGCGAACTCCATGGCTGCCCACTCTTGCTCGGACGGTTGACGCTCGGTCACCACCTGCCAGTCCGCTGGGCTTTCCACCACCACGTCCTGATCCTGCACCAAAAGCCCGCCGACAACGCCTGTGAACTCTTTTTCCACTTCGCTTGCATCCTGTGCGTCAAAGGCCAATTCCAAAATCCGAAGATTTTTCTTTTTATTGGTCAAAATAGCTAGCGCTTCTGCCGAGTAGCTCGGTGCGATGATGATTTCTAAGAAAATCGGGTGCATCTTTTCAGCCGTCGCAGCATCCACTTCCCTGTTCAGCACGACGATGCCTCCGAAAATTGATACTGGGTCAGCCTCATAAGCGTAATCCCAAGCCTGTTCAATGGTTTCAGCCTGACCGATACCACAAGGGTTCATGTGTTTGAGAGCCACAACAGTTGGACGGTCCTTGAAATCACGGATAATCCGGATAGCTGCATCCGCATCACGAATGTTGTTGAAAGACAGTTCCTTGCCATTTAACTGTTTGGCAGAGGCAATCGAATAATCTGTCGGAAGGGCATTTTGGTAGAAATCCGCATGTTGTTGAGGATTTTCTCCGTAACGCATGGGCTGATTGAGATCGTAAGTAATGGTGAGTTTTTCAGGCTTGTCTTCACCGACTTGCTTGGTGAAATAATCAGCTATTAAAGCGTCGTAAGCCGCGGTATGACGAAAGACCTTAGCTGCTAATCGCTGACGCGTTGAGTAGGTCGTCTGCCCCTGCTCTGCTATCTCCCCTAAAACCGTCGGATAATCTGCCGGATCCACCACAACCGTTACGCTGGCGTGGTTTTTGGCTGCCGAACGAAGCATGGACGGACCGCCGATGTCGATGTTCTCCACCGCCAAGTCGTAAGTCACGTCTGGTCGTAGAATCGTTTCCTTAAAAGGATAGAGGTTAACCACTACCAAATCAATCAAGCTAATCTCATGGTCCTTGGCTGCTTGCAAGTGGCTGTCCACATCCCGACGAGCCAGCAAACCACCATGGATTTTGGGATGAAGCGTCTTAACACGGCCGTCCATCATCTCAGGAAAACCAGTCACATCGTCAATGGCGATAGTCGTTACGCCTGCCTGATCCAAGGCAACCTTTGTGCCTCCTGTCGAAATGATTTCCCAACCAAGCTTGGTCAATTCTTGGGCAAATTCTACAATACCATTTTTATCTGATACGCTAATTAGTGCGCGTTTTGTCATGATTTCTCCTTATTTTTTCACTGCCCCTAACTCCTCCAAAACTGCTGGATAGAGTTGGTACTCCGCTTCATGTATTCTTGCTTCAAAGGCTTCCAATGTGTCATCGGCCAATCGGGGTACTCGGACTTGTTTGATAATTTGTCCTGTGTCAATGCCGCTGTCAACCCAGTGAACTGTCACACCACTTTCTGCCACACCTGCATTCCAAGCGTCTTCAATCCCGTGAGCCCCTGGAAATTCAGGCAGATAAGCCGGGTGAATATTGATGATACGACCTTCGTACTGAGCCAGCAAGGTCGGACCAACAATCTTCATATAGCCTGCCAAGACCACCAAGTCAATCTGGTGCTGGTCTAAGAGTTGGATGAGGGTTTCTTCGTAAGCCTGCTTATCGGCGAACTCTTTTAATTCAAAAGTAAAGACTGGCACACCAAGTTTTTCAGCCCGTTCCAGGACATAGGCATTTCTGTGGTCTGAAAAGAGGAAGGCTACTTCAAACTGCTCTGCGATGACTTGAAAATTAGAACCAGACCCACTGGCAAAAACAGCTATTCGTTTCATTTGATGACCACGCTCTTGTCTTCCTTAGTGATAATGCGGCCGATTTCATAGACTTCTTCGCCTACCAATTCACGGACTTTCTCCACCTGCTCTGGACTGACAGCTAGTACCAGACCGATACCCATATTGAAGATTTCAAACATTTCTTCATGTTTGATGTTGCCATATTTTTCAAGGGCTGTGAAGATTGGAAGGACTGGAATCTTATCTTCTTCAATCTCAGCTGCAAGATTATCAGCAAACATACGGGGAATATTTTCGATAAAGCCACCGCCTGTGATATGGGCAATGCCGTTGACCAGCCCTGCTTTTACCAAAGGCAACACCTGCTGGACATAGATACGGGTAGGCTCTAGAAGGACTTCCTTAAGAGCTCTGCCATTGAGCTCTGGCAACAGAGCGTCGCCAGAAACATCCGCAAAAACACGACGGACTAGGGAATAGCCGTTGGAGTGGATGCCGCTTGAGGCCAAGCCGAGGAGAATATCGCCCTCCTGGACCTTACTGCCGTCAATAATCTGAGACTTCTCCGCAATACCGACTGCAAAGCCAGCCAGGTCATAGTCATCCTCGCCGTACATTCCAGGCATTTCAGCCGTTTCACCACCAATCAGACCGCAACCAGCTTGGACACAGCCTTCCGCAACACCTGCAACCACCTGCTCCAGCTTGGCTGGCTCATTTTTTCCAGTCGCTATGTAGTCGAGGAAGTAAAGTGGCTCCGCTCCTGCAGCGATGATGTCGTTGACACACATGGCCACACAATCCTGACCAATGGTATCATGTTTGTCGTACTGGATAGCTAGCATGAGCTTGGTGCCGACACCGTCTGTCCCAGATACCAAGACTGGCTCTTTGACATCCAGCTTGGTCAGGTCAAACATACCACCAAAGCCACCGAGAGCTCCCATAACACCCAAACGTTCTGTCCGAGCAACGTGTTTCTTAATCCGCTCAACCACTTCGTAGCCAGCTTCGACGTCAACACCCGATTGGGCATATGCATTTTTATTTGTCATCTTGGGTCCTTTCTTCGTGAAATGTTACATAATTTACTTGACATTTTCAATGTAGAAACTCGTTTTCTCTTCTAGGCTACGGAGGTATTCTTCCTCATAGTCATAGAGAGGCGTTGGAAATTCTCCATCAAAATAGGCCACACAAAGCCCACCTTTAGGTGCATCTGTGTTGATGCCAATGGCCTCAATCATCCCTTCAAGAGAAAGGTAGGTCAGACTGTCTGCCCCAATAATCTCACAGACTTCATCAACGGTGTGGTTGGCTGAAATCAGCTCCCGACGGGTCTGGATATCGATACCATAGAAACATGGGTACTTGAGTTCTGGGCTGCCGATAGCCACATGAACTTCTTTTGCCCCAGCATCACGGAGAAGCTGGACAATGCGACGGCTAGTTGTACCACGAACAATGGAGTCATCAATCATGACCACGCGCTTGCCTTTGACAACGCTTGAAACAGCTGACAACTTCATGCGCACACCCTGCTCCCGTAATTCCTGGGTCGGTTGAATAAAAGTCCGTTGGGTATATTGGTTTTTGATTAGACCCATTTCATTTGGCAAACCAGATTCTTCTGCAAATCCCATAGCCGCAGATAGGGAGGAGTTTGGCACACCAACCACGATATCCGCTTCATGTTGAAATTCCCGGGCCAAACGACGACCCATATTTTTACGAGCCGTGTGGACATTGACCCCGTGAATAACCGAGTCCGGTCGGGCAAAATAGACATACTCCATAGAACAAACTGCTAGCTGAGTGTCGGTCGTATAACGGTCATAGTGAACGCCATTATCATCAATAATGACTAGCTCTCCAGGTAAGACATCTCGCACCCACTCAGCACCTACTACTTCAAAGGCACAGGTTTCACTAGCAACAACCCAGGCACCATTTTTCATCTTTCCAATTGAAAGTGGACGGAAACCGTTAGGGTCCAAGGCAGCAACCAATTTGTCTTCCAACATAATCAGGTAAGCAAAGCCACCTTTAACAGTATTGAGGGCTTCCTTGATTTTGCCCATAAAGTCTGGATTGTGACTGCGGCGAATCAAGTGCATCAAAATCTCTGTGTCTGAGGAACTAGAAAAGATTGAACCGTTCTTTTCCAACTCAGCCTTCAAGCTGACCGCGTTGGTTAAGTTCCCATTATGAGCCAAACCCATCTGCATATCTGCAAAGTCAAAGAGGAAGGGCTGGATATTATTGATTGAAGCAGAGCCAGAAGTCGCATAGCGGACATGACCAATGGCAGCCGTTCCTGTCAAGGCTTCTAAATCTGCTGGATTTTTAAAGACTTCTGCAATCAGGCCTGTTCCGCGATGGCGACGTAAATGCCCACCATCATTGGCCAAAATCCCTGCTCCTTCTTGTCCTCGGTGCTGCAAGCTATGCAGACCAAAATAGGTCACCTGAGCAGCCTGCGGATGTCCCCAAATGCCGAAAACACCGCATTCTTCATTGAGTGATTTAACTTCGTATGTCATATTTATTTTCCTGTAAAATAGCGAACCGCTGAAACAAAGAGCCCTTGGTCTTTCTTACCTGGAATGTTTTGGAAAAGACCGTCCTCGTAACGCTCCGAGTGTCCCATTTTCCCGATAATCTGACCATTTCGGCTAGTGATTCCTTCAATAGCATGGCTGGATCCATTTGGATTGTACTTAGAATCCATGCTTGGCTGACCTGCAAAATCAACGTATTGGCTGAAAATCTGCCCATTATCCCGCAAGACAGCGAATTCTTCGTCCGTCACTACAAATTTTCCTTCCCCGTGAGAAACTGGGATAGCATGAATATCACCGACCTGAACACCTGCCAACCACGGTGAGTTGACATTGGCAATCCGCGTTTCCACCATTTTTGCAACGTGCTGGTTGGCATCGTTGTAGAAAAGTGTCGGACTGTTTTCACCAGCCTCCTCAAAGTTACCATACGGCAGCAAGCCTGATTTGACAAGGGCCTGGAAACCATTACAGATACCGATGATGAGGCCACCTTTTTCGATAAATTTGTCAATAGCAGAGCGGACCTTGGCGTTTCGTAAGATAGTCACGATAAACTTAGCAGACCCGTCTGGCTCATCCGCAGCGGAGAATCCACCTGCAAAGAATAGAATATTAGCCTTGGCAATGTTGGCAACCATGGTGTCAACCGAGTTTTCAATGCTCTCTGCATCTAAGGTCACAAATGGCACCAGATTAACCTTGGCACCAGCCTGTTCGAAGGCCTTGGCTGAGTCGTATTCTGAGTTGGTACCTGGGAAGACTGGAATGTAAACTACAGGTACTTCAACTCTTTCCTTGGCTTGAATAACCGCTGAACCTGTGACTGCTGGAACATCCTGCAACTCTGTCGCCTGTTCAAATTCTGTTGGGTAAACTTCTTCTAGTTTGCCTTCAAAGGCAGCTTGCAAGTCCTGTCCAGCAAGGTTGCCACCATTGACAACCAGTGTAAAGTCCGTTGTCGTTTGACCGATTTTCACCGCATCTGGAATGACTTCTTTCGATGTGAAGACAAAGCCACCTAGCTGACCTGTTAGACTAATTTCAAGCTCCGCTAACTCAACTTCTGCACCGATTTGGTTACCAAAGGACATGAGGGCTAGACTTTCTAGAACACCACCATACTTGACTGCGCTAGCAGCCGTAAACACATAATCGCTCTGCCATTTTTCAAAAGTCTCAAAATTAGACTTCATCAAGGCAAAATCAATGTCTTCTGACAAAATCTGACCTGGTAAGTAATAAATGTGCTCGCCAGCTGCCTTGAACTCAGGCGAGAGGACCTTACGGCTGTCTGCCGTTGTCACGCCAAAGGCAACCAGGGTCGGCGGAACAGTCAAGTCCTCAAAGGTACCAGACATGGAATCCTTGCCACCAATAGACGGCAATCCAAGCTGGATCTGAGCCTCGATAGAGCCAAGCAAGGCTGCTACTGGCTGACCAAAACGCTCTGCTTGCTTGTCCATGCGCTGGAAATACTCCTGATAAGAGAAGCGAGCCTTGGACCAGTTAGCACCTGTTGCCACCAAGCGAGCAGTCGCTTCAATGACCGCATAGGCTGCTCCGTGGTAAGGTGACCAGTCTGCTAGGTAAGGATGGTAGCCCTGGGCCATAACAGAAGCCGTCGTCGTCACACCGTGCTGGACAGGCAACTTTTGCACCGAACTTTCGGTCGGTGTCAGCTGGTGACGACCTCCGAGTGGGTGGTTGACAGTTGAGCGACCAACTGATGAGTCAAAAATCGTCTGCAAACCTTTTTGGCTAGTATGGTTGAGGTCTGACAAAAGTTCTTTCAAGTCTTCTTGTAGGCTTTCAGCAGATGTTTTACGCATTTCTGGTAAATTGACAGTGCTGTCAATCACTTTAGCATCCACTACCACGCGCACACCGTTGGTATCAAGGAAGGAACGTTCCAAATCGACTATGGTTTGACCATTCCAAGTCATAACGAGATTTGGTTTTTCAGTGACTTTGGCTACAACAACCGCATGGATATTTTCCTGACGGCAGGCTGCGATAAAGGCGTCTACGTCTTCTGGACGGACAACGACACTCATCCGCTCCTGTGATTCAGAAATGGCAATTTCCGTTCCATTCAGACCTGCATACTTGAGCGGTACCTTGTCCAAGTCAATTTCCAAACCGTCTGCCAGTTCTCCAATAGCTACGCAGACACCGCCTGCACCGAAGTCATTGGATTTTTTGATAAGGCGTGTAACGTCACCATTTCGGAACAAACGTTGGATTTTACGTTCTTCAATGGCATTTCCTTTTTGGACTTCCGCACCAGCCGTTTCCACAGACTTAACCGTCTGCACCTTGGACGAGCCTGTTGCTCCACCGATACCGTCACGGCCTGTTTTGCCACCGAGTAGAATGACTACATCGCCTGCGACTGGTTTTTCACGGACCACATTTTCCTTTGGAGCGGCACCGACCACGGCACCAAGTTCCATCCGTTTAGCGATAAAGCCTGGGTGGAAATACTCACGCACATAGGTGGTCGCAAGACCGATTTGATTTCCATAAGAAGAATAGCCATGTGCCGCTGTTTTTGAAATGATTTGCTGTGGCAATTTCCCTGGGCGAGTAGCAGTCAGTGGCTGGGTAATATCGCCCGCACCTGAAATCCGCAAAGCCTGATAAACATAAGAACGACCTGACAAGGGATCGCGAATGGCACCACCAATACAGGTTGCGGCACCACCAAAAGGCTCGATTTCTGTTGGGTGGTTATGGGTTTCATTCTTGAACATAAGGAGCCATGGCTCTTTTACGCCATCCACATCCACTTCAATTTCCACCGAGCAGGCATTGATTTCATCTGACACTTCCATGTCATCCAGACGACCATTTGCTCTCTCATAGCGACCAAAAATGGTTGCCATATCCATCAATGTCTGTGGCTTGTCTGTCCGACCCAACTCAGTTCGCATAGCCAGGTACTTGTCATAAGTCGCCTGCAATTGCTTGTGGAATTTTGAAGCTGAAAAGTCAATAGACTTGAGTTCCGTTTCAAATGTCGTATGACGGCAGTGGTCACTCCAGTAAGTATCCAAGACCTTGAGTTCTGTCTCAGTTGGCACACGACCGATTGACTTGAAATAGTCCTGAATGAAGAGCAAGTCTTCCACTTCCATAGCCAAGCCAGCCTCACGCTTGTAAGCTGCAAAATCATCCGCTCCGTAGCTAGCAAAAAAGTCTAGGGTCGGAATAGTAGCATCCGACACCGAAAACTCCTGAGCCACCAAAGGAGCATTCAAATCCTTGAAACGCGAATCCACAGGATTGAGCAAATAATTCTTGATAGCAGCCAACTCTTCTTCCTGCACATCACCGTTCAAGATGTAAAGTTGCCCTGTATTGACACGCACCTCCTGGCGACTGCCCAACAAGAGAAGGGCCTCCTGACTGCTTGCAGCCCGCTGGTCAAACTGACCAGGCAAAGCCTCAATAGCAAAATAAACCGCGTCTTCCAAGCCCAGTTCCGCTTCCGACAAGACCTTGTCCGTCACCTGCTCAGTAAAGATGTGCTTGATGGCCTGCTCTAACAAGTCCTCCTCAAGATTGAAAACATCGTAAACCTGCACTAACCGCAAACTTGACAGGCTTGTCAACTGCAAATTATGGGTCAACTCCTTACGAAGAGCCTCCGCCTTAATCTGAAAATCCGCCTTCTTCTCAACAAAAATTCGCTTCGCCATTTTTTCCAATCCTTACTTCACTTCTTGTAACTTTGCCAATACGACCTCGTAAACATCGGTCAACTCCCCGAGCCCCCGACGGAAAACATCCTTGTCCAGATGGTTGCCATCCGCATCCCATAGACGACAATTATCCGGAGAAAACTCATCCGCCAATAATATCTGACCAGACGAGTCAATCCCAAATTCTAGCTTGAAATCCACCAAAGTCAACCCAAGCTGAGCAAACAAGTCCTTCAAGAACCCATTGATTCGTCTTGTTTCTTCCTTGATATAGGCAATTTCTTCTGAACTAGCTAGATTAAGAAAAGCAATATGTTCGTCGTTGATAAAAGGATCGTCCAACTCATCTTTTTTATAGTAAAATTCCACGATTGGAGTAACTAATGCAATTCCTTCTTCTACTCCAAAACGTTTTGAGAAAGAACCAGCGGTCACATTTCGCAAAACAACCTCCAGCGGAATAATTTCTACTTTCCTATTCAACTGCTCTGTATCCGACAAACGCTTGATAAAATGTGTCTTAACACCTGCAGCATTCAACTTTTCAAAAATAAGCGAAGAAATTAGATTATTCAGTCGGCCCTTGCCCACAATCTGTTCTTTCTTGCCACCATTAAAAGCCGTTGCCTGGTCCTTGTAAACTGCAACAATCTGGTCACTATCAACTGTAGCGTAGATATCTTTGGCTTTTCCTGAATAGAGAAGGTCTGTTTTCATTAAAATGTTCGCCTTTCATAAAATATTCTAGTCTTTTCGTTTATTCTAACACACAACATTCGCCTATACAAGAATTTTACGGTCTTTCAACTAAAAACAAAGAAAAACGCCCGTAAACTACGAACGTTTCTGTAATTCTTCATAAACAAAATCCACAATATCTGCTAATGTTTCAAAGCGCTCAATGGCCGCATCAGGAACATCGACACCAAACTCGTCTTCCAAGGTCAATACGAATTCCATAATTTCCACTGAATCCGCAGCTATATTCTCTGCTAAAGAAGATTCTGCTTGTACTTGAAAATCATCACCCTTCTCCTCTTGGATAATGGCAACAACCCGCTGATAGACCTGCTCTCTAGTCATTACTATCCTCCACTACTGAAAATTTCGCCACTGATTTTTCAACAATACCAGCCTCCAAAATCGAACGCGTCTGCTTGATGGTATAGAAAATCGACTGGGCATCGCTGGACCCGTGAGCCTTGATAACTGGAGCTTTCAAACCAAGCAAGACAGCACCGCCAGCCTTCTTGTAGTCCATAGCCCCAAGTGCTTTTTTCAAGGTTGGCTTGACCAAAAGACCACCCAATTTGGCACGCAGACCACCATTTTTGATAGAGCCTGTCAACTGACCGACGATAGATTTTGCCGTTCCCTCAATGGTTTTCAGCACAGCGTTTCCCGTGAAACCATCCGTCACAACCACATCCGCCACACTGTTGAGCAACTCACGCGCCTCCACATTTCCGATAAAGTTAATCGACTTGTCTTCCGCCAAGAGTTTATAGGCTTCTTGGTGAACTGGCGTGCCCTTGGTATCTTCCGTACCGTTGTTCAAAAGTCCCACACGAGGTTGTTTGACACCACGCACGTGCTCCGCGTAAAATGAGCCAAGGATACCATACTGATAGAGGTGATGGGCTGTATTTTCAGCATTTGCCCCCAGGTCCATCATATCAAATCCCTTACCATCCATAGTAGGAAGAGTTGACATAAGACCTGGACGGTCAATGTGTTTGATCCGTCCAACCACAAAGACGCCTGCCGCCAAAAGAGCCCCTGTATTTCCAGCTGATAAGACCGCATCTGCCTGACCATCCTTGACAGCCTTGGTCGCTAAAACCATAGAAGCCTCTTTCTTCCGACGAATCGCCTTGACAGGCTCATCATCTGAATTGATTTTCTCCGTCGTATGGACGATTCTGACACGCTCTGTCGCTGTCAAATACTGCTTGATTTTAGCCTCATCACCATAAAGCTGAATTTCAATGTCTGGAAAGGTAGATAAGGCCTGATTGACACCTTCTACCACTGCCTGAGGGGCGTGGTCCCCACCCATAGCATCTACTGCAATACGTTTCATTCTGTTTCCTCATTTTCTGTTCTTGGTTTCATAATCTGCCCCCAAGAAGACAAATCATCTATAAATTTCTTGGATTTCAAGTGAATCCCCACATATTCCTCGTACAGCTGGTCAATAAAAAGCCGTAATTTTCGCTTCATCTCAGGCTTGATGGAAATGGTTTCTAGTTCATCAAAGGAAATGGCTTGAAATTGATCAAGTAGATAAGGAACATTGGGATCCAGATAAGCCCGTCGCTCATCTTGTTGATAGTGTTGCGGACATAAGACCCCGCTGTACTTGTAGGAATAGTCAAAAGGCTGACCTACCCGATGACAAAAAGCACACTCGTGAAAATTCAGACTGATCCCAAATCGACCCAAGATCTGAATTTCAAAAATATTTGTCAAAATTTCATAGTCCAAGCCCGTTTCCATCAAGTCCAAGGTCTTGACCAAAAAAGCAAAGAGAGCTGGGTCATAGACCTTGTCCTGCAGGGACGCATCTGCCAAAGCCAAAATATAGGTCGCATAACTGAGCTTAAAAATATCGCCGTTGATGGCTTTAAAAGGCTGGACCTGATGAAAATCTTCGATATAAGACAGACCATCATCATTGATTTTAACGATAAAATCGGCATAGGTCAAGGGTTGGATAGCAGCAACCAGCTTAGACTTAGAAGCATGTTTCACGAAAAACATCCGCTTGCCAGCCTTCTCCGTAAAAATCTTGACCAGCTTATCATCTTCCCGAAAGTTGCGATTGTAAAGGACTAAGCCTCTAGTTTCAATTCGTTCCATTTTCTTCTAGATAGTCCTTCAAACGAGCCATAGCTGTCTGAATTTTCTCCATACTTGCTGCATAGGAAATCCGCACATAGCCTTCCCCGTATTGACCAAAGGCCGCACCTGGAATAAAGGCCACCGCTTTCTTCCTCGCAAAGTCCTGCAAGAAACTAAAGGAATCTTGATTATAGCCCGCAGGGATTTTTGCAAAAATGTAAAAGGCTCCGTCTGGCTTAATAATCTCAAAGCCCAAGTCTGTCATCTTATCGATGATGTAATCCCTACGCTTGACGTACTCCTCCCGCATCGGAAGAGCATCATCCTTACCGTTTTTCAAGGCTTCAACCGCACCATACTGCATAGCTGTAGACGCTGCTGTTACCAGATACTGATGGCTCTTGATGATTTGAGCGACAATAGGAGCCTGACTCATAATCAAGCCAATCCGCCAGCCTGTCATGGCATGGGACTTAGACAAGCCCTGAATTAAAATAGTCTGCTCTGGTAAAAACTCCGCAATCGAAGTATGAGGTTGACCAGTGTACGTCAACTCCGCATAGACCTCATCCGACAGGACAAAAATAGGGTACTTACGAATAATATCAGCAAAAGCCTGGATTTGCTCGCGTGAATAGGTCACACCCGTTGGGTTGGCAGGATAGTTAAGAATGACAGCTTTTAACTTATCACCCTGGGCAATAATGGCCTCTTCCAACATCTCAGGTGTCAATACGAAATCATTGGCTGTTGTATCAATTTCTACTACATCCGCTCCCACCATATTGACAATTGGCTCATAGCCAGGATAGGCAGGGGCAGGTAAAAGAACTGTATCCCCAGGCTCCAAAATAGCAACTAGACTTGCTGATAAAGCCTCTGTCGCACCAATCGTAGAGAGAATTTCATTTTCTGGATTGTAGTGCAAGTTGTATTTTTCAGCCACAAATTCTGCCGCTGCTTGGCGTAACTCCAAAAGACCTGCCATACCAGTATAATAGCTATAGTTAGCATCGATAGCAGCCTTAGCTGCCTCTTTGACATGGTCTGGCGTTGTAAAGTCAGGCTCTCCCAGGGTTAATTTTAAAATTCCAGGTACATCTGAAATTGACTGATCAAACTGACGAATCATAGAAACCTCAATTCGGTTCAAATTCTTATTAAAACGGTGACGTAAATCCATAACAGACCTCCTAATCATTATATAAGAACATTATACCAAAAAAGGAGAACCTTTCGGTTCCCCAAACAGCTATTTAACAATCTTTGTTTCAAATAAAGGCGAAAGTGGGCGTTTTTCATGGATACGAATGATAGCATCTGCTAACAAATCCGCAGTTGAAATGTGCTCAATCTTATCAATCAAACGCTCCTGAGGAATTTCGATAGTGTCCAAAACAACCAATTTCTCAATCGCAGACTTGCTAATGTTATCCATGGCTGGCCCAGATAAAACAGGGTGGGTGCAAGACGCATAGACAGCTGTCGCACCAGCCTCAGCCAAAGCATCTGCCGCATGGCAAATAGTCCCCGCAGTATCAATCATATCATCAATCAAGATACAAGTCTTACCCTTAATATCACCGATAATATTCATAACCTCAGATGTATTCATCTTATCAACACTACGACGCTTATCAATAATCGCAATCGGTGTTTTCAGAAATTGGGCCAATTTACGTGCACGAGTTACACCACCGTGGTCTGGTGAAACAACCACATATCCCTCACCAACCATACCACGACGTTCAAAATAATCAGCAATCAGCGGAGCCCCCATCAAATGATCCACTGGAATATCAAAGAATCCTTGAATTTGAGCAGCATGAAGATCAATAGTTAATAAACGATTCACACCAGCAGTCTGCAACATATTTGCCACTAATTTAGATGTGATTGGCTCACGAGCACGAGCTTTCCGATCCTGACGTGCATAGCCATAATAAGGCATTACTACGTTTACTGATTCAGCAGATGCACGTTTCAAGGCATCTACCATAATCAAAATTTCCATTAAATTATCATTAACAGGTGAACTTGTTGATTGAAGAATGAAGACATGAGTCCCACGAATTGATTCTTCAATATTCACTTGAATTTCACCATCTGAAAACTGACGAACACTTGATTTCCCCAAAGGAATTCCTATTTTTTTCGACACCTGTTCAGCTAACTTCTGATTTGACGAAAGAGCGAACAATTTTAAGTCAGTAAACGCCATGACAGCCTCCTCTTTATTTCTACCTTTACTATTCTAACGCTTTTTCTTTCATTTTTCAAACAAAAATAGAACGTAGTTCTACTACGCTCTATTAAAATTCTTAATATGGAGGATAAATATAATAAACAGCACCCTCTGAAGTTGTTGTTGGATTGAAGTAGCCACCACGGTGGTTGCCAATATAACGACGACCCATATAGTTAGATTCTACAACTTGGATACTTGTAGAAGATTCCACTGCAGTAACAACCGCAACGTGACCATAGTATCCACCAGTCCATACTGCAATTGCTCCAACCTGTGGAGTTGAACCCGTACGGAAACCTTCTGCTGCTGCTGAAGCCAACCAATGTTTCGCATCACCCCAGTACGGACCAACCCATGAAAGTTGTGATTTAACACCCCAAGTACATTCACCAACTGGATAAGATGAAGCATCAAAAGTCGCATTACGCGCTGCTGCTGAATTACCAGAACCAGTTGAAGATGACACAGCTGGAGTAGAAACAGTTTGTGTAACAACAGGTTCACTAACTGCTACAGTTGCAGTAGATTCAGCTACTGCCGCTTCTACTGGTGCTGTTGCAGCGACTGGTGCTGCAACCGATGCAGCCTGTTGTGCTGCTAAGGCACGTTGTTGCGCTTCATATTCTGCCTGACGTGCCGCTGCCTGACGTGCTGCCTCTTCAGCAGCTGCCTTTTGTTCAAGCAAAGAGTTTTTCTCATCTTCAGCAGTTGCTTTTTGAGCAGCAAGATTTAATTGAGCAACTTGTAATTCTGCCTGACGAACCTGTAATACCTGTGCATCGTCTTCCAATTTCTGACGGTTAGCTGCTAAAGTATTGATAGCTTCTTGGTTAGCTTTCTGTTTTTCTACAATAACTTCTTTATCCGTTTTTTGTTGTTCTAACATACGATTGTTGGCCGCAACAATCTCACGCATTGCATTAACACGTGATACAGCATCAACAATTGATTTTGAATCCAAAATTGTATTGATATAACTAGAAGCAGAAGCATCAGTTTGCGCACTACGAGCTTGTTCTTTCAAAGCACCATCACGTGATACGATATCAGCTGATAAACGCTCAATATCTGCTGCCAAAGCCTGTGATTCAGCTTCCAAACGGGTATTTTCTTCTGTCAATTTTACTTGTTCAGCAACAATTTCATCAACTTGTCCTTGGATAACATCGACCTGTTGTTGAGCATCTACTTGTTGAGCCGCAAGTTCATTGATTTGTTGGTTTTTAGCTGCAATCTGACTATCAATATCATTTGCAACAATCACAGCCACATCATTCAAACTTGTAAGAACGACTGTGCTTAACAATAATGTAGCTAAGATTTTTTTCTTCATAAACTAATACTAACTCCTCTATACTTTCTGACTATACCATTTTAACAAAAAAATTGCGTAAGTATATTACGCAATTATTACATTTCTATGTCTTATTCGTAATTCCAAAAATCCGTTCTAAGACAGGTTGGATAAGTAAAAACAAAATAAGATTAAATAATAAACTCGGTAGTAATTTATTAAAAACAAAGATGAAAACAGACAAATTTGTCATCTGAAATACTCTAGCAAATAAATAACTAATAAATTCAAATTGAAAAATAGAAACTAGCAAAATCAATAGATTGATTGAACTCTTATTTCCAACACCTTTAAAATAGAAATAAATACAAAAAATAACAAGAGGAAAAGTGGTCGTTGCAATTCCTACTAAGGAAAGATAAGATATATCATAAATCAATCCTAATAAAGTAAAAACAACAAGAGAAATAGAGAGAGAAACATAGTTTGCATAAAAAATAGCAAGCATAAATAAGATATGGCAAGATATAGCAAATAAGCCAGCTGACATATTGGATAAAAGAGTCGATACCTGCCCATCAATCAACAAAACTAAAAACAGAACAGGAAACATGAAAAATTCTAAAACTCTATTGCGCATCTGATTGACCCACTACTAATACTGAATATATTGATGAAAAACTAGCTGAAGGCTCTACATATAGTTCACGATTTAAGTTATTGCTGCTAGCCTTAACCGAACGAACTTTTCCAATTTGAACGTTAGCAGGTGTCGCACCAGCCAAATCACTCGTCACAACGTTACTACCAACCGCAATATCATCCGTAGCATTTAACTGATTGATAATAAAACTATTTGAATCCAAATCAAAACCAGCTAAAATCCCGTATATATCCTTGGAATTGGTGCTTATTTTTACTGGAAGTTTGGTAAAATCATCAGCATTAGTAAACAATTTTACCACTGATGAGTTCTCCTCAATGGAGCTAACTACACCAACTAAACCACCATTTGCAACTACCAGAGCATTTTCAGAAATCCCCATATTCTGACCAACATCTATGGTCACCTGCTCCGACCATGAAGCAGGTGTTCTAACCAAAACTGAACCTGCAATATACCCTTTCTCTGGGAAAGACGAAGCCATTTCTAAACTCTTTCGCAATGTCTCATTTTCAGCTTTTAAACTAGCATTCTCATTTGCGAAATCTTGTACTGAGAGCAAAGACTTCTTTAATTCCTTATTTTCTTCGTAGGTAGCAAACAAATGCGAAAGAGAGGACTGTTGGTCAGAGAAAAACCTAGTAGGAACTGATAAAAAAGATTGAATTGGTCTAACGAGTAAATTTATAGAAGAATTGACAAAGGGTAACTCTGCTCCCTTTGAAAAAGTTAAAAACAATAATGAAAATGACAACAACAGAAAAACTGAAATTGCAATCAACAATTTAGAAAATTTATTCATGGCTCCTCCAATAAGATACAATAAAACGAGAATATCAAATGATAATCTCGTTCATTACGGAGAATAAGGGATTCGAACCCTTGCGCCAGTTACCCGACCTAACGATTTAGCAAACCGTCCTCTTCAGCCTCTTGAGTAATTCTCCATTTATACAATATAATGGGCACGAGTGGAATCGAACCACCGACCTCACGCTTATCAGGCGTGCGCTCTAACCATCTGAGCTACGCGCCCAAGAACATATACTTGGACAAGTAAATAATGGCGCGAGACGGAATCGAACCGCCGACACATGGAGCTTCAATCCATTGCTCTACCAACTGAGCTACCGAGCCATAAGATTATTGTGGACCTGAATTGGAACCTACGACCACAAGTCAAAGAAACTCCATCCCACGGTAGTGAAAGGAGGATGTGGGATTCGAACCCACGCACGCTTTTACACGCCTGACGGTTTTCAAGACCGTTCCCTTCAGCCGGACTTGGGTAATCCTCCAATTATGGACCTTGTAGGACTTGAACCTACGACCGCTCGGTTATGAGCCGAGAGCTCTAACCAGCTGAGCTAAAGGTCCAGCAAACAAGAGTAAATAGCGGCGAAGGGGATCGAACCCCCGACCTCCCGGGTATGAACCGGACGCTCTAGCCAGCTGAGCTACACCGCCAAATATAAATCGGGAAGACAGGATTCGAACCTGCGACACCTTGGTCCCAAACCAAGTACTCTACCAAGCTGAGCTACTTCCCGCTGTTATTAAAAATAAAGCTCCCCTAATGACATCATTAAGCGAGTCATGCACCCTAGAGGATTCGAACCTCTAACCGCCTGATTCGTAGTCAGGTACTCTATCCAGTTGAGCTAAGGGTGCTTCTATAAAGTCCATGCCGAGGACCGGAATCGAACCGGTACGATGTTGCCATCGCAGGATTTTAAGTCCTGTGCGTCTGCCAGTTCCGCCACCCCGGCCTCTCAAAGCGAACGACGGGATTCGAACCCGCGACCCCCACCTTGGCAAGGTGGTGTTCTACCACTGAACTACGTTCGCAATCTCTTCAAATGCCGGCTACATGACTTGAACACGCGACCCTCTGATTACAAATCAGATGCTCTACCAACTGAGCTAAGCCGGCTTATTAGTATTTCCTTATGCGGGTTAAGGGACTTGAACCCCCACGCCCGAAAGCGCCAGATCCTAAATCTGGTGCGTCTGCCAATTCCGCCAAACCCGCATATGACTCGTGCTGGGCTCGAACCAGCGACCCATTGATTAAAAGTCAATTGCTCTACCAACTGAGCTAACGAGTCGTAAATATGACGCAAACTCTGTTTGCTCTATTTCCAACTTCAAATAGTCTCCCAGACTATTTGAACGGTCCCGACGGGAATCGAACCCGCGATCTTCGCCGTGACAGGGCGACGTGATAACCGCTACACTACGGGACCTATGGGAGTTAACGGGATCGAACCGCTGACCCTCTGCTTGTAAGGCAGATGCTCTCCCAGCTGAGCTAAACTCCCTATTTGCTAAGCGACTACCGTATCTCACAGGGGGCAACCCCCAACTACTTCAGGCGTTCTAGGGCTTAACTGCTGTGTTCGGCATGGGAACAGGTGTATCTCCTAGGCTATCGTCACTTAACTACTGAGTCTTGTCAACTCAAAATTGAATATCTATATTCTAACAAGAAACCGGACGCTTGTCAATATTGACTTCGTTGAATTTTGCTTATCTAGGATAAGTCCTCGAGCGATTAGTATTGGTCCGCTACATGTGTCACCACACTTCCACTTCCAACCTATCTACCTGATCATCTCTCAGGGCTCTTACTAACATAAAGTTATGGGAAATCTCATCTTGAGGTGGGTTTCACACTTAGATGCTTTCAGCGTTTATCCCGTCCCTACATAGCTACCCAGCGATGCCTTTGGCAAGACAACTGGTACACCAGCGGTAAGTCCACTCTGGTCCTCTCGTACTAGGAGCAGATCCTCTCAAATTTCCTACGCCCGCGACGGATAGGGACCGAACTGTCTCACGACGTTCTGAACCCAGCTCGCGTGCCGCTTTAATGGGCGAACAGCCCAACCCTTGGGACCGACTACAGCCCCAGGATGCGACGAGCCGACATCGAGGTGCCAAACCTCCCCGTCGATGTGAACTCTTGGGGGAGATAAGCCTGTTATCCCCAGGGTAGCTTTTATCCGTTGAGCGATGGCCCTTCCATACGGAACCACCGGATCACTAAGCCCGACTTTCGTCCCTGCTCGAGTTGTAGCTCTCGCAGTCAAGCTCCCTTATACCTTTACACTCTGCGAATGATTTCCAACCATTCTGAGGGAACCTTTGGGCGCCTCCGTTACCTTTTAGGAGGCGACCGCCCCAGTCAAACTGCCCGTCAGACACTGTCTCCGTAGATGATAAACCTACCGGGTTAGAGTAGCCATAACACAAGGGTAGTATCCCAACAGCGCCTCTGTCGAAACTGGCGTCCCGACTTCTTAGGCTCCTACCTATCCTGTACATGTGGTACAGATACTCAATATCAAACTGCAGTAAAGCTCCATGGGGTCTTTCCGTCCTGTCGCGGGTAACCTGCATCTTCACAGGTACTAAAATTTCACCGAGTCTCTCGTTGAGACAGTGCCCAAATCATTACGCCTTTCGTGCGGGTCGGAACTTACCCGACAAGGAATTTCGCTACCTTAGGACCGTTATAGTTACGGCCGCCGTTTACTGGGGCTTCAATTCAGATCTTCGCTTGCGCTAAACCCTCCTCTTAACCTTCCAGCACCGGGCAGGCGTCACCCCCTATACATCATCTTACGATTTAGCAGAGAGCTGTGTTTTTGATAAACAGTTGCTTGGGCCTATTCACTGCGGCTGACTTAAAGTCAGCACCCCTTCTCCCGAAGTTACGGGGTCATTTTGCCGAGTTCCTTAACGAGAGTTCTCTCGCTCACCTGAGGCTACTCGCCTCGACTACCTGTGTCGGTTTGCGGTACGGGTAGAGTATGATACATCGCTAGAAGATTTTCTCGGCAGTGTGACGTCACTAACTTCGCTACTAAACTTCGCTCCCCATCACAGCTCAATGTTACAGATACAAGCATTTGACTCATATCACACCTCACTGCTTAGACGGGCACTTCCAATCGCCCGCTTTAGTTAGCCTACTGCGTCCCTCCATCACTTCATACTCTAGTACAGGAATATCAACCTGTTGTCCATCGGATACACCTTTCGGTCTCTCCTTAGGTCCCGACTAACCCAGGGCGGACGAGCCTTCCCCTGGAAACCTTAGTCTTACGGTGGATGGGATTCTCACCCATCTTTCGCTACTCATACCGGCATTCTCACTTCTATGCGTTCCAGCACTCCTCACGGTATACCTTCTTCACACATAGAACGCTCTCCTACCATAACACCTAAGTGTTATCCACAGCTTCGGTAAATTGTTTTAGCCCCGGTACATTTTCGGCGCAGGGTCACTCGACTAGTGAGCTATTACGCACTCTTTGAATGAATAGCTGCTTCTAAGCTAACATCCTAGTTGTCTGTGCAACCCCACATCCTTTTCCACTTAACAATTATTTTGGGACCTTAGCTGGTGGTCTGGGCTGTTTCCCTTTCGACTACGGATCTTAGCACTCGCAGTCTGACTGCCGACCATAAATCTTTGGCATTCGGAGTTTATCTGAAATCAGTAAACCGAGATGGCCCCCTCATCCAAACAGTGCTCTACCTCCAAGATTCTTAATGTCGACGCTAGCCCTAAAGCTATTTCGGAGAGAACCAGCTATCTCCAAGTTCGTTTGGAATTTCTCCGCTACCCACAAGTCATCCAAGCACTTTTCAACGTGCCCTGGTTCGGTCCTCCAGTGCGTCTTACCGCACCTTCAACCTGCTCATGGGTAGGTCACATGGTTTCGGGTCTACGTCATGATACTAATGCGCCCTATTCAGACTCGGTTTCCCTACGGCTCCGTCTCTTCAACTTAACCTCGCATCATAACGTAACTCGCCGGTTCATTCTACAAAAGGCACGCTCTCACCCATTAACGGGCTCGAACTTGTTGTAGGCACACGGTTTCAGGTTCTATTTCACTCCCCTTCCGGGGTACTTTTCACCTTTCCCTCACGGTACTGGTTCACTATCGGTCACTAGAGAGTATTTAGGGTTGGGAGATGGTCCTCCCGGATTCCGACGAGATTTCGCGTGTCTCGCCGTACTCAGGATACTGCTAGGTATAAAGACTATTTCAAATACGAGGCTATTACTCTCTTTGGCCTACCTTCCCAGGTAGTTCTTCTATACTCTTTAAGTCCACATTGCAGTCCTACAACCCCGAAGAGTAAACTCTTCGGTTTGCCCTCCTGCCGTTTCGCTCGCCGCTACTAAGGCAATCGCTTTTGCTTTCTCTTCCTGCAGCTACTTAGATGTTTCAGTTCACTGCGTCTTCCTCTACACTACCTTAACAGTAGTGAGTGACAGGCATTACCTGCCGGGTTCCCCCATTCGGACACCCCTGGATCATTGCTTACTTACAGCTCCCCAAGGCATTTCGTCGTTAGTCACGTCCTTCATCGGCTTCTAGTGCCAAGGCATCCACCGTGCGCCCTTATTAACTTAACCTTATTAACCTAATTTTTTCAAAAATTAGAAAACTCATTAAATATTCACAGCGTTTTCGGTTTATTTTCTTGTTACTATTTCTTAATGTATCCTTGCAGATACATCAGGAATGTTTGATAGATATTCAATTTTCAATGGACAATTCCTTAACAACTTCCGTTGTTAATGGAGCCTAGCGGGATCGAACCGCTGACCTCCTGCGTGCAAAGCAGGCGCTCTCCCAGCTGAGCTAAGGCCCCACAAGACCTCTCAAAATTAAAGAAGATTAACGTACAGGTTCCGTTTCCTTAGAAAGGAGGTGATCCAGCCGCACCTTCCGATACGGCTACCTTGTTACGACTTCACCCCAATCATCTATCCCACCTTAGGCGGCTGGCTCCTAAAAGGTTACCTCACCGACTTCGGGTGTTACAAACTCTCGTGGTGTGACGGGCGGTGTGTACAAGGCCCGGGAACGTATTCACCGCGGCGTGCTGATCCGCGATTACTAGCGATTCCGACTTCATGTAGGCGAGTTGCAGCCTACAATCCGAACTGAGACTGGCTTTAAGAGATTAGCTTGTCGTCACCGACTTGCGACTCGTTGTACCAGCCATTGTAGCACGTGTGTAGCCCAGGTCATAAGGGGCATGATGATTTGACGTCATCCCCACCTTCCTCCGGTTTATTACCGGCAGTCTCGCTAGAGTGCCCAACTGAATGATGGCAACTAACAATAGGGGTTGCGCTCGTTGCGGGACTTAACCCAACATCTCACGACACGAGCTGACGACAACCATGCACCACCTGTCACCAGTGCTCCGAAGAGAAACCCTATCTCTAGGGCGGTCACTGGGATGTCAAGACCTGGTAAGGTTCTTCGCGTTGCTTCGAATTAAACCACATGCTCCACCGCTTGTGCGGGCCCCCGTCAATTCCTTTGAGTTTCAACCTTGCGGTCGTACTCCCCAGGCGGAGTGCTTAATGCGTTAGCTGCGGCACTGAGTCCCGGAAAGGACCCAACACCTAGCACTCATCGTTTACGGCGTGGACTACCAGGGTATCTAATCCTGTTCGCTCCCCACGCTTTCGAGCCTCAGCGTCAGTTACAGACCAGAGAGCCGCTTTCGCCACCGGTGTTCCTCCATATATCTACGCATTTCACCGCTACACATGGAATTCCACTCTCCCCTTCTGCACTCAAGTTTGACAGTTTCCAAAGCGTACTATGGTTAAGCCACAGCCTTTTACTTCAGACTTATCAAACCGCCTGCGCTCGCTTTACGCCCAATAAATCCGGACAACGCTCGGGACCTACGTATTACCGCGGCTGCTGGCACGTAGTTAGCCGTCCCTTTCTGGTAAGATACCGTCAAGTGAGAAACTTTCCACTCTTCTCACAGTTCTTCTCTTACAACAGAGCTTTACGATCCGAAAACCTTCTTCACTCACGCGGCGTTGCTCGGTCAGGGTTGCCCCCATTGCCGAAGATTCCCTACTGCTGCCTCCCGTAGGAGTCTGGGCCGTGTCTCAGTCCCAGTGTGGCCGATCACCCTCTCAGGTCGGCTATGTATCGAGGCCTTGGTGAGCCGTTACCCCACCAACTAGCTAATACAACGCAGGTCCATCTCATAGTGAAGCAGTTGCTCCTTTCAAGTATCTACCATGCGATAAATACTGTTATGCGGTATTAGCTATCGTTTCCAATAGTTATCCCCCGCTATGAGGCAGGTTACCTACGCGTTACTCACCCGTTCGCGACTCACTTATCTCGGTGGAGCAAGCTCCGGTGAAATAAGTGCGTTCCACTTGCATGTATTAGGCACGCCGCCAGCGTTCGTCCTGAGCCAGGATCAAACTCTCATTAAAAGTTTTGATTCAAACTCAAGCTATCACTAGCTTTCCGTTTTATTGTTTTTTTCGTTATTGACGATTTATCATCAGATAAATCACCCTGCACGTTTGGTTCGTCTTCTTTAATTTTCAAAGGTCTTGTTCGTCATCACTCTCTTGCGACAACTATCTTAGTTTATCATTTCTTCAACGGCTTGTCAACTATTTTTTGAAACTTTTTTTAATTTCTTTAGTGTTAACAGAGACGAAGATTTGACAACCCATTCATTTTATCATCTTCTTATCTACTTGTCAACTATTTTTTTGAAAACTTTTTTGATCTTTACCTTTTATTAAGAACAGCTGATAACCTCAAATGATTATCAGCTGTTAAATTTATTCCTTCGTATTAATCTTCTCTTTTACTTCTTCGTAAGAAAGGGGATGAACATCCTCGTCCTCGTGTTCAATATTCTCTGGCATTTTGCCTGTTTCATAAAGAGATTTAATTTGAACACTATCAAGAGTTTCGTATTTAAGCAAGGCTTCTGCGATTAATTTATGAGTTTCGCGATTAGAATGAATAATTTCAGCCGCTTTATTGCGAGCTTCATTCAGCAAATCACGGACTTCGTTGTCTAATTCATAGGCAGTTTGTTCTGATATGTGTTTGTGAGTTGTTTGTCCACCAAACATAGCATGACTACCTTCGTATTGCATTGGACCCATTTTTTCACTCATACCATATTCTGCAACCATAGCACGCGCCATCTGTGTCGCTTGTTCAAAATCATTTGAGGCACCTGTTGTTTGGGTATTGAAAATAATTTCTTCTGCGACACGTCCACCCATAAGACCAGCTAATTGCTCTTTCATATCTTCTTTAGATAGGAGCATTTGGTCTTCTTTTGGAAGGGCAATCATGTAACCACCAGCACGGCCACGTGGTACAATAGTAACTTTATGAACTTCACGTGCATTTGATAAGACAAGTCCAACAATCGTATGACCAGCTTCATGGTAGGCAACGATCTCACGTTCTTTAGCTGAAATTTGGCGGTCTTTCTTAGAAGGTCCTGCAATAACACGGTCTTCTGCTTCATCAATATCTGAAGCATCAATGACAGTTTTGTTTCGACGTGCGGCTACAAGGGCTGCTTCGTTAAGAACGTTCTCTAAATCAGCACCAACAAAACCTGGAGTTTGCTGAGCAACCAATTTCAAGTCTACATCTGCTGCTAATGGTTTATTCTTCGCATGAACTTTAAGGATTGCTTCGCGACCCTTGACATCTGGACGACCAACCAATACCTTACGGTCAAAACGTCCTGGACGAAGAAGGGCCGGGTCTAAAACATCACTACGGTTGGTTGCGGCAATGACGATAATCCCTTCGTTGCCTTCAAATCCATCCATTTCAATCAAGAGTTGGTTGAGGGTTTGTTCCCGTTCGTCATTACCACCACCCATGCCGACACCACGTTGGCGACCGACAGCATCGATTTCATCGATGAAAATGATAGCTGGTGCTGCTTTTTTTGCATCTTCAAATAATGAACGAACACGGCTGGCACCGACACCGACAAACATTTCAACGAAATCAGAACCAGAAATCGAGAAGAATGGAACACCTGCTTCACCTGCTACAGCTTTTGCCAAAAGAGTTTTACCTGTTCCTGGAGGTCCCTCTAATAAGACACCTGCTGGAATACGGGCACCAAGCTTGGTAAAGCGTTTAGGATCTTTCAAAAACTCTACCACTTCTACCAATTCTTGTTTTTCTTCTTCTGCACCTGCGACATCTGAGAAACGAACTTTGATATTGCTTTGCTCAAGAGCTTTTGCTTTGTTTCGTCCAAAGTTCATTGCTCCTCGAGCTCCGCCACCACCCTGGTTCATCATCATCATGAAAAATACACCAACGATAACAAGCGGTAACAAATTAAAGATGATATTTAACCATAGTCCATTAGAACTTTCTGGTTTAATGGTTACCTTAACACCATTTTCATTTGCTAGGGTTTGTAATTCTGATAAATTTGTTTCAGACGGTAGAATAAGCGATTTAAAGTTTTTATAGGTAACAGTATTTGACACTTGGAATAGCTTAATAGAAGAAGCTAGTTCATCAGTTGCAGTCTGTTCTGTCTTGTACTTACCAGTAATTTCAATAACACTTGAATCTGGTTGATAGGTCAATTCTGAAACGTTATTATTCTTAAGCTCGGTAATAACTTGTGAATAGCTGATTTCTTGAGTCGCAACCTGTTGACCTGCATTAAAAAATTGGAATGCTGTAAGAATGGTCGCGATGACAAGAATAATGAGAAAAGGATTTCTTATAAATCCTTTATTTGGTTGATTGTTCATAATATAGTAGGAAACCTTTTTCTATTTTGTATAAACTTCCTCTTTTAGTACACCAACGTAAGGAAGGTTACGGTAGTTTTCATCGTAGTCTAATCCAAAGCCAACTACAAATTCATTTGGAATAGTGAAGCAAGTATAGTCTGGCTCAATTTCAACTACACGACCTTCTGGTTTATCAAGTAATGTAGCAATCTTGATTGAAGCTGCTTGACGGAATGCAAAAAGCTCTTTCAATTCCTTCAAGGTACGACCAGTATCAATAATATCCTCAACAAAGATAATATGACGACCAGCAACACTGTTATCTAAATCCTTGATGATTTTAACAGTTCCGCTACTCTCCGTACCACCATGATAGCTTGAAACAACCATATAATCCGTTTCGATATGCGCATCAATATGCTTCATCAATTCTGCCATAAATGGAATAGAACCTTTTAAAATTCCAACAAGAATAGGGTTCTTATCTGCGTAATCGTTTGCTAGAATTTGCCCAAGTTCTTTACATTTTGCAACAATTTCTTCTTCTGAAACAAGAATTTTCTTAATATCTTTGTCCAACATAGTTGTTCTACTCTTTCATTTTAATATATAAGGTAGCTTTGATTATATCATTTTTTATTGATTTACTCAAATCACTGCTAGCAAGATTGGCAATTCCATAAATTTCTCCTGCTTGTTCAATAATAACAGCCTCTTGTCGTACTTGTTGAGGTATTTTATTGTCAATAAACCAGCGGCGAACTTTTTTATTCACACCATTTATCAGGATAGTATCTCCTGCCTGCCTGCCCCGCAATCGAATTGGAACCTCACTTGGAAAATATAAAATCTGCTCAGTATTTTCAAGGGGTTGATTGAGAGAAAAAATGTAAGAACCATAAGAAAAAATACCTTCTGATTCTACCATGACTGGCTCTTTTTGCTCATCCGTCTGAGGTCCTATTTTATAAATTTTGAAACTATCATACTCTTTTTCTAGAATATAATTATTTTTTAGTAGATGTCTATAGTTGGCTTTTGATTGCAAAATATGAAGGAGCTCATTAAATTGCGAACGTGATAGTTGCAAATCAGGGAATTTCTCTACATACTCCTCTAGCAGATAAGTCTGTACAGCCTGGGTCTGCTGTCGAAAACTTGTCAAATCTGTTACAGATAAATGGTTGGTTAAATCTCGCAAAGCCTGTAATAAATTACTGGTATCATCTGCAAGGTGACATAGAGCTTTTTCAATTTTAGGATTTTCCTGTTTAAATTGCGGTAAATAAGCATGCCGAACTCTATTTCTGAAATAGGTTGAGCTAAGATTGCTAGCATCTTCAAAATGAAACACAGTATCAAAGTCAGACTTTTTAAAAGACAAGAGTGGCCGAATGAGTTCTCCGCTTGCAAAGGGTTGGATAGGCTGAATAGCAGACAGATGTCGCAAGCGACTTCCTCGAATCAAACGCATCAAAACTGTCTCTGCTTGGTCATCAGCATGGTGGGCTGTTACCAGTGCAGTGTAGCCTTCCTGCTCCATGATTTTCGCAAAGAATGCGTAACGCCATTTCCTCGCTGCTTCTTCTGAAAACATTCCTTCAAAATGTGATAGATAGAATGGAACCGTACAATCCTCTGCTAACTGCTTAAGGTAGCTTTCTTCACTAATAGATTCTTCTCTTTGTCCATGATTAACATGGGCAAGTCCCAGAGAAATTCCCAATTCTTGTCGGCATTGGTATAAAAGATTAAATAAATTCATAGAATCCAAACCACCTGAAACTGCTACAAGAACTTTCTCATGCTTATCAAAAAAGTGACCTTCCTGTGTCACTTTTAAAAATCTATTTTTCATTTACTTTAAAATCCCGTAAATATCATTTGCAATTTGCGTAATCTCATCATAGCTTGATTTATCTGTAAAGATGGATAAAACAAACGGAGATTCTGCATAGACAATGGCCACGTCATGTTTGACATCATCCGCATCACCAATTTTATGGGCCACTGGAACGGCAATATCTTTTGAAATGCGCTGATTATCGAATTGTGTTGACAGAAGGCTTTCTAAAACGTAGCCTTCTTGTTCATACAAGGCTTCCATCATTGTTCCCGCAACTTCTGCCGTTGTTTCACGTGTAACCATGTCCCACTTACTGTCTGTAACATCTGTGATAATTTGTTCAAAATCCTTATCAAATCTATGTGTCACATAATAAGAAAGTAAATTACTGGCTACATTATCTGACTCTTTAGCAGTCTTGTTAATCAATTCTTCCAGTGAATATTCTTTATTATCTGGTGTTTTTGATAAAGAACCGCTACCACCAACGACATAAGCACCAGGAAATACCATGGATTCTGCTGTATATTTGACTTTCGTTGTCAAATCAATCTGACCAGCATTGATTTGCTCCTGAACATAGTAAAGGATTGGTAATTTAGCAATACTGGCAGAATAAAACACCTTATCTTGATTAAGACCCGCTGACTGACCAGTTGAAAGTTGCTTAACATATATTCCAATGTTGTTTTTAGAATATTTTTGTGTGAGCAAGGCTTGAACGGCTTCCATTCTATTGTCAACTGTAGACAAATCGTCCATAGCAATCCAGCCCTTGTCTGCGACATAAGCAAAGTCACCTATTGGCGTAGTAGAAATTTTAGAAATGGTAACAGCTTGATAAGCCTGTATATCTGTTTTGACTTCCTTGGCTTGATTTGCTATCGGAGAAGATAGAACAGTAAGATTTTTATTTGTCCAGTAGGTCTGCTCAACAAGAGTTTCTGTTAAAACGACGTCATCAAATAATTTATTGGTATCTGCCACAATATAGGAAGCATTGTCAATCTGAAAAACCAACTCTTTTTTGGAATTCACAATCACGTCTGTGATGGAAAAAGCCTGATTTGGTTTCAACTGACCTACTACTTGTGTTAATTCTAGGTCAGAATAAAGATTTTCAACTTGAAACACATTTGGATTTTGAGGGATAGTCTGAAAATACTGGTCATATACTGTCTGAGTCAATTCATATTCTTCTTGTGCTGTGAGTTTAAACGGTATTTCTGTACTATCAACCACCTGCCATCCAAATAAAACTGGCAATAACCATACGAGCAGTTTCTTCTGCATACTCCCTCCCTTCTATAAATCCTTTTCCTCTAACTTCAATTCCTGATTTTTTTGAGACAACTCTGCCAACTTCTCTTCCGAATGCTGTAGAAATTGCTCTACAATTTTAAAAATAGAATCTGTCATTTTGGTAACCCTGGAATATTGTAGACAAATTCCCCTTCTTTAGAGTATTGGTATTTGGCACGAACATATTTGGCAGCGTAATCTTCATTCTTTAATTTCGTAACCATTTCGGCTACTTGTTTTTGCTCTTTGGTCAATTCATCATAGTTTTTTTCTAATTCAGCTAACTTCTTTTCCTGTTGCTGAATAGTTGTATAGGTCACCACCAGATTATAGGCTGGCAACATAAATAAAAAGATAACCAAAACCAAAATAGCAGCCATGAAACGATTTTTCTGCTGACGCTCTGCCAATTTATTCTGAGATTTTGCACGTTCCGATTGAATAAAGGCATTATTCAACTGCAGGATTTTAGATTTTCTCATCTGCTTCTATCCTTTTTTCACTGACAATTTCATACATTTTCAGTGCATCTTCTTTTTTTGTAGAATCTTTCATTTCAAGGACTTTTACAGTTAGCAACTTATTGCCAAATTGGATTTCAACCTGATCATTCACTTTCAAATCTGTTGAAGACTTAGCCAAAATACCATTAACTTTAATCCTTCCCTTATCAGCTACTTCCTTTGCAACTGTCCGACGCTTGATAATGCGAGAAACTTTTAAATATTTATCTAGTCTCATAAACTTACCTCAACTATATATTCTACCATTTTTTCATCTAATTGAGAAATTTATTCTGTCTTTCTGGTCTTGATTTCTTGTAACTTCTCCGCAAAAGAAATCAATTCTTCAATAATTTCAAAGTCTTTTTTCTGTTGAATGTTAAACACAACAGCTAGCTTTCCTTTATTTTCCGTTATCTGAGCTTTCAAATTCGTAGCAGATAGTGCTTCAAAGTAATCTTGCGTTAGGAAAATTTGACCAGCCATAGGTTCGAATGTCACTGTCACTTGATGTTGTCGTCTAAGAACTGTATGACAGAAAACTTGATCTAAAAATGACTTCAATAGACCGATTTCAAGCAAGTAGGCTACTACATCAGGATACTCTCCAAAACGGTCAATCAATTCTTCCTGTAATTCTTGATAGTTTACACGACTGTCAACATTCTTTATACGCTTGTAAATTTCAATTTTTTGACGTTGGTCAGCAATATAGTCACTTGGTAGGTAGGCATCGATCTGTAGATTGACCTCTGAATTGCTTTTCTGACGTTGAGCTGCCTTACCTTGTTTTTCTAAGATAGCTTGTTCTAAGAGTTGAGAATAGAGTTCGTAACCAACTGAATCAATAAAGCCAGATTGGGCAGCTCCCAGGATATTTCCCGCACCGCGAATGGACAAATCTTGCATGGCAATCTTGAAACCAGAACCTAGTTCTGTAAAGCCCTTAATAGCTTCCAAACGTTTTTCAGCCACTTCTGTCAAGGATTTATCAGGACGATACATAAGATAGGCGTAGGCAATCCGATTGGAACGACCGACACGACCTCGAAGTTGATAGAGAGTTGACAGTCCCATGTGATCGGCATTTTCAATAAATAAGGTATTCGCATTTGGAATATCAACACCCGTTTCAATGATTGTTGTGGTCACTAAGATATCATATTCGCCCTCAACAAAGGCATAAAGGGTATTTTCTAGCTGAATTTCTGACATTTGACCATGGACGTATCCGATGGTTGCTTCTGGAACTAATTCTTTTAATTCCGAAACTTTTTGCTCAATGGTGTCAACTTTGTTGTAAAGATAGTAAACCTGTCCTCCACGATCAATTTCACGTAAAATTGCATCCCTAATGACAGACGCATTCGTTTCCATAACATAGGTTTGGACAGGATAGCGATTGGTCGGTGGCGTCTCAATTACTGATAAGTCGCGAATTCCCAACATAGACATTTGTAAGGTACGAGGAATTGGGGTTGCAGTCAATGTCAAAACATCAATCTTCTTTTTTAATTCCTTCAAGCGTTCCTTATGCTTGACACCAAACCGTTGCTCTTCGTCAATGACCAGTAAACCTAAATCGGCAAAAATAACATCTTTTGATAGAAGGCGATGGGTACCAATCAAGATGTCAACTTGACCTTTTTTCAGCTTCTCTAGTGTTTTTTCCTGCTCTGCCTTTGTTTTAAAACGACTCATAACATCCACATTGACAGGAAATTCAGCAAATCGTTCTTGGAAATTAGCATAATGTTGCTGGGCTAAAACAGTCGTTGGAACAAGAATAGCTACTTGCTTGCCATCATTAACAGCTTTAAAGGCAGCCCGCATGGCTACTTCTGTCTTACCAAATCCAACATCTCCTACTAACAGGCGATCCATTGGAGAGTCTTTTTCCATATCTTTTTTGATTTCATCAATGGAACGGAGTTGATCATCTGTTTCCACGTGTGTAAAGTAGTTGTCAAATTCAACTTGATTTTCATCATCAGGTGAAAAGGCAAAGCCTTTCAATTGGCTACGTTCAGCGTAAAGCTTAATCAAATCATCCGCAATATCCTCTACCTGCTTCTGAACTTTTTGCTTGGTTCGTTGGAAACGACCATCGTTCAGTTTATTGACCTTGGGAGCTTTTCCATCGGAGGCTAAGTATTTGGAAAGGAGATCAATCTGCTCTACAGGAATGGAAATACGATCAGCATTTTGATATTGAACTGTCACATAGTCACGGTGGATGCCTGATATTTCAATGGTTTCTATCCCTAAATACTGACCGATCCCGTGAACATGGTGAACGACATAGTCACCAACAGCTAGCTCACTATAGTCCTTAATGCGCTCAGCATTAGAAATATTAGTTCTACGGACCTTACGCTTAATCTTTTTATTAAAAATCTCTTTTTCAGTAATGAGAACGAACTTCTCATCCATCAAATGAAATCCAGAAGCTAACTGACCAATGGTCACTTGTTGTTGACCTTCTACTAATTTATCCGATGGATAGGTAGGTAGCTGGATACCATACTCCTGTAAAGATTTTTGTAAAGTCTGTAAACTTACTTCAGAACTTGCTTGAATAATGACTGTATTCTTCGACTTTGTATACCGAGTTAGTTCTTCTTTCAAGAGGGGAATTTGATGGAAGAATTCCTGCATAGGATGTTGAGTAAATTGATAGAGGGCATCAAATTTTACATTTCCTAACCCCTTTTGAAAACTTGAAAAGAAGGTAGCAGGTTTATATTTTCTTAATTCCGAATAGGTAGATGCAAAATAGTTTAAACTTGACACTGATTTACCCTTTTGTAAATCATCTGTCAACAACTCTGCTGTTTCTTTTTCGAATTGAGCCTGCTTGTCAGCGATTTTATGAAAATCATCTAAAAATAAGGGAGAGCCCTTTGGCAAATAATCCAACAATGTCCAAGATTGTTCATATAAAAATGAGAGAAATTTTCGTAAATCGGGATGACGATATTCTGTTTGCAGATCCGCCAAAACTTCCCGTAAATAAGACTGCTGCTCTTCTATATGCGATTGTTCAATAGCTGTTTCAATGCTACTGCAGGCCCGTTCATAGTCAGTAGCTGTCAAAAGAATATCCGATGCTGGAGCAATGCTGATGCTATCCAAATTTTCTAAAGACTTCTGACTGTCAACATCAAAGATACGAATGCCATCAATCTCATCTCCAAAAAATTCTAAACGATAAGGGGCATCGGCTTGCATATCAAAAACATCTAGGATGTCCCCTCGTTGGCTAAATTCTCCCTGAGTTAAAACTCTGGACACCTTTTTGTAGCCTGTGTTGACAAGTTTCTTTACAAGATTGTCAACTTCTATTTCTTGACCAACTTCGATTTGAATTTTTGACTCTCTAAATATTTCTGGATTCGGTAACAGAATCCTACAAGCAGCCATGCTGACAACTAGAACTCCTGACTGAGTTGGATCAGTCAGAAAATTCAAGCTATCAATTCTTGACTGCGTTCGTTCCTTAGAAGCGAAAACAAACTCTGCAATCGGACTATCATCTGTAAAGAAGTTGTAAACATTCTCACTGCCTATAATGGCTGATAAATCTGTAACCAACCTCTCCGCTTCATTCTGACTAGCCGTTACAATCATTATTTTCTCAGCTAAACTATCGTAGGCAGTCGCCATGACTAATGACTTACTGGTTCCAGACAATCCTAATAGTAACTGGCGTGTTGATTTGTTCAAACCAGACTGCCATTGATTGATCTGTTTGTTCTTGTGAAGTATATCTAGTATATTCATTAGCCATTAAACTTTCTCATAATGGTATCAAAATCATCTTCTTCCAAATAGAAGTTGACAGCCTTGTCAAGTTTATCTAGTGCTAAGTCGATTTCAATACGGTCTTCTGTGTCAAATCCTGATAGGACATGGTTGACAACACTCATTTTTCCTTTTGGTCGTCCAATACCAATCTTGATACGGTCAAATTCCTGTGTGCCAATATGCTTAACAATGGACTTAATCCCGTTGTGGCCACCTGCCGAACCTTTTTGTCGGAAACGGATTTTCCCTACTGCCATGTCCAAATCATCATAAGCCACCAGAATATCAGTCTCATCCAATCCATAATAGGCCATCAAGGCATGAACAGCCTTACCTGATTCATTCATGAAAGTCGTTGGTTTGACCAGGTAAATTTTTTCACCATCAATAAAGGTTGTGGCAATGTCTGCTTGGAAAATCTTATCGTGACTAAAGGTCACATTTTCACGTTTGGCAATCTTATCCAGCAACATAAAACCAACGTTATGTTTTGTTTCAAAATAACGGTCCCCAGGATTTCCTAGGCCGATGATCAATCTTGTCATTTTTTCTCCTTAATACCAAAAGGCTGGAAAATACTTTCCAACCTGATTTTCTATTATACGTTAAAGCGGAACTCCATGATGTCCCCATCTTGAACCACGTACTCTTTTCCTTCTTCACGGAGGCGTCCTGCTTCCTTAACAGCCTTCTCAGAGCCGTAGGTCATTAAATCATCATAAGACATGGTCACCGCACGAATAAAGCCTTTTTCAAAGTCTGAGTGGATGATACCAGCGGCTTGTGGAGCCTTGATGCCACGTTTGAAAGTCCAAGCACGCACTTCTTTTTCCCCTGCTGTAAAGTAGGTACCAAGTCCAAGCAAGTGGTAGGCTGCACGGGTCAATTTATCCACGCCAGATTCTGTCAGACCAAGGGCTTCTAAAAATTCAACCTTGTCTTCATCGTCCAACTCTGAGATTTCCTCTTCTGCACGCGCAGAAATCACTACTACTTCTGCATTTTCTGTTGCCGCAAAGTCGCGGATTTGCTGAACATAGCTGATAGACTCAGGATCTGCTACCTTGTCTTCATCGACGTTGGCAACATAGAGGACTGGCTTGGTCGTTAAAAGGAAAAGTTGCTTGACGATTTTTTGTTCTTCATCGGTGAAGTCAACTGTACGAGCAGATTTCCCGTCTTCTAGGACAGGTTTGATTTTTTCAAGAACTGCAAATTCTGCGACAGAATCCTTGTCTTTTTGCGTACGTGCCATTTTTTCTACACGCGCATAACGCTTGTTGATGCTCTCTAGGTCCGCCAAAATCAATTCTAGGTTAATAGTATCAATATCTGCGATAGGGTCCACAAAGGCGTCTTCACGGCCTTGTTCACGCATGACATTTTCATCATCAAAGGCACGCACCACGTGGACAATGGCATCAACCTCACGAATATTGGCCAAGAATTTATTTCCAAGCCCCTCACCTTTAGAAGCACCTTTTACGATACCGGCAATATCGGTAAATTCAAAGGTGGTTGGTACAGTCTTTTTAGGGGTGATGAGTTCTGTCAACTTCTGCAGACGCTCATCAGGCACTTCCACCATGCCGACGTTTGGATCAATAGTCGCGAAAGGATAGTTTGCTGCCTCTGCTCCTGCCTTGGTAATTGCGTTAAATAGGGTTGATTTACCAACGTTTGGCAAACCGACGATTCCTGCTGTTAAAGCCATGTTTTTTTACTCTCCAATTAAAAATTCAATCATGACTATTATAGCAGAAAAGTAGAGAAAAAGCTTGCTGTTTGGCAAGCTTCGTTAAAAATAATACTTAATGAATAATCCACCTAAAAATATAACTGCAAAAAAAATGAGAACGACAACATCTCCTCTTGTAAGAGGTCGTTTGGATTCTTCGTACAAGTATTCCCAACCATTCATTTTTCCTCGTTGTTCCACCACAATTTCCTTCTCATGCTCTTTTCCTAAAACCAGATAATCCAGACTAACACCAAAGATTTCTGCCAGCTGAACCAGTTTATCAATATCTGGCGTTGCTTCGCCATTTTCCCACTTGGAAACAGCCTGACGGGAAATATAGAGTTTCTCTGCCAACTCATCTTGGGATAGGTTCTTGGATGTGCGTAAAACTCGAATTTGCTGTGCTAACTGCTTCATGATCATTTCCTCCTCTTTTTTCTAAGTCTATTATAGCTTAGAAAGGAAGAGTTGACTAGCAATTTTTAGGAAAAAATCGCAACCAGCAGTTGCAAACTGTCAACTAAGCTTCACTCGGCAGAACTTGTTTCATTTTTCGTTCAAAATCATGCCGGCTCATCATAACAACATGGTCACAATTACTGCAGCGGATTTTAATATCTGCTCCTAGTCGGATAACCTCCCACTTATTGGCCTTCTTGCCGGTCGATTTGATGACACAGGCATGGGGCTTTTTCATTTCGACAAAGGTTCCTAATTGGTACATAGATACTCCTTTAGTTCTATTTCTTTCAGTATAACATAAAAACGGCTAAACTAGCCGTTTATGTTGGAATTAGTTGGTTCGAACTGGTGTCACCAATTGAATGAGGTCATCCCCTTCGCTATTTGGTACCACTGTAAATGGACGAACAGATGAGATAAAGCTAATTTTGACCTGCTCACTATTGGTAGCCTTCAAGGCTTCAATCAAGTAAGTCGGGTTAAAACTAATTACCAAGTCTTCACCGGTCACTTCCAAGGTATCCAATTCTTCGTTTACACGTCCAACTTCTGGTGAGTTTACATGAGCTGTGACAATATTGTTAGCAATCTCAAGTTTCACTGTACCATTCTGAGTTGCATTTGAAAGAAGACGGGCACGTTCCATTGAATGACGGAGATTAGCTGTGTCAAAGACAGCAACTGTTTTGAATTCCGTTGGAATCAGGCGATCCGTATCTGGATAGGTTCCTTCAAGCAAGCGTGTATAGAAACTAATATGCTCACTTCTGAAAAGGATTTGATTGTTGGAGAAGAATACTTCTACAGTTTCGATATCATCCGTAAAAACGACTGTAAATTCGCGAAGAGAACGACTTGGAATCACCACATTAAAATCGTCCCCTGCTTTTTCAAGAACTAATTTTCGTTGGCTCATACGGTGTGAATCTGTCGCAACTGTTTTTAGATTTTTATTATCTGTCAAGACAAAGTGAACACCTGTTAGTATTGGGCGACTTTCTTGTAATGAAGCTGCAAAGGCTGTTTCATTGATAGTTTGTTTTAGTACTTTTGTTTCTAGGACCAAAGGTTTTGAAGTTGGCACTTCTTGCAGACGAGGATACTGTTCCGCATCTTTACCTTTCAAAGTAATTTCAGACTTACCACTTGTTAGTACAACTTGCTTTTGCTCAATTTCATTAAAATCAACTACAACATCAGGTAGGCTAGATACAATATTGATAAAGAAGCCTGCTTCTAAAAGAATAGCGCCAGGAGAGCTTATCAACAGACCTGCATTTTCATCCTGGATAGAAATAAAATGTTCGATAGAAATCTGTCCATTAGAACCTGTTAAAGTAATTCCATCACTAGTAACCGTGATTTTAACAGTTGAAAGAATGGGAATAGCATTTTTTGTGCTGATTGCTCGTTTAGTTGTATTTAGTGCTTGGAGAAATACATTTTTGTTAATTGAAAATTGAATCATGGAAACTCCTTTATTTATTATTTATAAGGTTAGTAGTAGTAGTAGGTCCTGTGTATTCTGTGGAAAAGTAGGTCAAAGCCATAAATTTCAAGAAAAATAGCTTGTTCACAACTTGTGGAAAAGTAGATGGATTTTTTAAAACTTATACACAGGTCATCGAATTTTATTTTTGATACTGGTTATTTCGATTTCTAAATTATCATCATCCATTAGCAAACTTTTAATCTTATTATAGGCGTGCATGACTGTTGTATGGTCACGATTACCAAATTCTCTACCAATTTTTGGCAAAGAGTTGTCTGTCATTTCGCGGGCTAAGAACATAGCAACCTGGCGCGCGTGAACAATGTGTTGGACACGTTTAGAGCCCTTTATTTCTTTGAGGCTAACTCCATAGAAATTTCCAACTTCTGTTTGGATTTTTTCAATCGGAATGACCATGTTTTGAGGGTTTGTTTGCTTCCTAGAACGAATGGCTTCAGCAGCTACTTCTACTGTTATCTCAGACAGATTTCGCATGGTAGCAAGTAGGTTAATGTCTTTCAATGCTCCCTCAAGATCACGGACGTTGGAATCAAATTGACCTGCTAAGTAGGACAGGGTATCATTAGTGAAATCATAAGGGAAGGCCTCGCATTTATTGCGTAAAATAGCAATGCGTGTTTCAAAGTCAGGAGGTGTGATTTCACTCGTTAAGCCCCACTTAAAACGAGTGACTAATCGTTCTTCAAGATTGTCTAGATAGTCAGGGTTTCTATCACTTGTCAGGACTATTTGTTTATTTTTTTGATGGAGTGCATTGAAAGTATGGAAAAATTCTTCTTGCGTGGTTTCTTTTTTCTGAATGGATTGGATATCATCAATGAGGAGCAGGTCAAGATTACGATAGATTTCTTTGAACTGTTTCATTTTATTTAATCGCATGTGTTCCAATAACTCATTGATAAAAGTTTCTGATGAAACATACTTTATTTTTGCATGAGGATTGTCAGCTAGGACCTTATTACCGATTGCATTTAGAATATGAGTTTTCCCTAAACCTGGTCCACCAAAGATAAATAGTGGATTATAGAGCTCTCCTAAGTTATCAGAAACAGCTAGTGCAGCCGCTTTTGCCCAATGATTGTTATCTCCTTGAACAAAGTTTGAAAAGGTATATTGGGATTTTATATCAGAATGAACAGGTTGTAGTACTCCCTCTGCTATATCAGTTATAGAAGACGGGGTGGAAGGGCTGTATGTTGTTCTAGTAGTAGAAACTACTTCAGTCACTTCTTCTGTAAATTGGTAGCGAGTAGTGAGCGGTTCACCGAAAATTTCAAAACTAGCCGCAATCATTAGCTCCTCAAAGTTTGTTTCCCAGAAATCTTTTTTAAATGGGCGATTTAAGAAGATGGTGGCTACTTGCTGTTCTAGGTTTAGTAATCTTGCATCTGCAACGTAAAAATCATAAATGGAAGCTTTGAAACTTGCTTGGACTAGTTCAATAAATCGTTGCCAGAATTGTTGTTCTTTATTCAT